>CAYMGX010000120.1:6403-12815 GCA_964390065.1 uncultured Fibrobacter sp.
GGAGTAATGACAGAAACTGCCGGATTGTCATCCCCGCAAGCCGGAAAAGTTCTTTATGAATTTATTGTAAATCTATTGTGTGAGCGATATTCACATTTATCAGGTGAAAAAAACGATAATGCTACTTCATAATATTATTGAGAAAACACTTTCAAATGGGCTTAAGGTGATATGCCTTAACAAACCGGGAGTGCCTATTGTCTCATTGCAACTTTGGTACAAGATCGGAAGTGTCGGTGAGTGTGATGGTATCAGGGGTATTTCGCATATACTTGAACACATGATGTTTCGTGGTTCAAGGAATGTTGGTTCTGAAGAGCATGCACGCAGAATCAACGAAGTCGGAGGGCATTGCAACGCATTTACATCTGAGGACGTTACTGTATATATCAACAGTATTCCAAAAGAGTATTTTGATATGGTACTTGAACTTGAAGCGGATCGGATGGATGGTTTACAGCTTGATAGTTCACTGTTTGAAACTGAACGAAAAGTTATCATTGAGGAATATCATACGTATATGAATAATCCCGTGGCGAAGGCATTTTTTGAATTTCGCCACGAATTCTTTGCAAATCACCCCTACTCGATATCACCTCTTGGATTGATCGAAAACCTTCAGACAATTTCTGCAGATCAGTGCCGTGAATATTATTCGCGCTGGTATTTGCCAAACAATGCAGTGCTTGTTATCGTTGGTGATATTGATGAAACCCGTGTATTTGACAGTGTAGAGAAATTTTTCGGTATCAAAAAGTCCGGAGTAGTGCAGGAGCTTCATGCTGATTCCATACCGGAGCATCATGGACAGGTGAATATCCACCGTATGAAACGCAAAATCGAATTTGATGTTCCACTGCTTGTCACAGGATACCCGGCACCTGCATCGAATAACAAAGATGCTGTAGCAATGGAAATTTTGCAGCTTGTGCTTAGTGGCGGTGAGAGCAGTCGTTTACATAAAGAAGTTGTCAGAAAAGAATCAGTTGCGGTGATGACCGGCGGGACGAATCATATCATGAAATATGCAGGAATGTCAATGTTTCTTGCAGCGTTTACACCGGATATGTCTGTAGCAAAAGTCGAACGTTCAATCAATAAACAGATTGATCTTATACGTAAAGAGGGTGTTACTGAAACTGAAATGGAAAAAGTAAGAAATGCAACGTTGTCAAGCAGAACGTTCGAACTGTATTCGGCAGAAAATATATGCAACAGAATCGGACACAGCGAATGTGTCGAAGGTGACTATCATCAATGGGTCGAACGCTTTGAAACATTGAAAAAACTTGATATCAATGGTCTTATTCAGGTCGCCAATAAATACTGGGATGACTCGAAATGTCATGTCCTGCACCTGGTACCACGAAAGGCCAATGTTATGTTGTATGTTGCCGGATTTGTCAACCGTATATTTGCAAAAAGGAAATAAGAGGTACAACTATATGGCGTTCAGCTTTAAATTTCCAGAATTCCACGAAACGGTGCTTGATAATGGGCTGCGGTTGATTCTTCTGCCTGATCATGAACAGGATGGTCTTGTTGCGGCGTTGCAGTTTCCCTTCGGCAGATTTTGCGATGAACCCGGAAAAGAGGGCGTTGCAGAGAGTGTTATTGCTCTGTTACAAAAAGGAACACAGCAGTGCCATTTTGATCAGTTTTCATCAAAGCTTGAGTTTGAAGGTGCATCATTATTTGCCGAGGTCGGGGAGGAACATACCGGTATTGGTATTCGCATGTTGTCAAAAAGTAACAAAAAACTGATTCCACTGTTTCTTGATATGGTTATGATGCCATCACTTGATACAAAAGAGTTTGAACGGATCAGGAAAGAGATGGTTACATCTCTGCATGCGGAGACTGCGGAGCCATCAATAATAGCCAATCGTCACTTTTTTGTCGAGTTGGTCGGGAAATCACATCCAGCAGGAAGATTTCACTCTCTTGATGCAATCCGGAAAATTACCATTGATGACATAAAAAAATTCTACGCAGAGCATATTGGTCCAAAAAATGCAATTATGGTTCTGGCTGGTGACTTTGATGTTTTGGAATTTAATGATACGTATCTGAAATCAATACAACAATGGAATGCTGATAAACAGACAGAGCCCTGTTTTGCACCACCGGTTGAAACATCGAAAAAAGCATTCCGTCTTATTGACAAGGACGATACAACACAGACAACACTTGTTATGGGGCATTGCATGCCCGGCGAATTATCACCTGACAGACGACCGCTTGCGCTTGCAAATTACATTTTTGGTGCAGGTAATTTTTCATCGCGGCTAATGACAAGCATTCGCTCCAAAGTCGGGCGTACCTATGGAATCTCATCACAGATCGCAGCTGAAAGGGTTTTTGGTGCATTTACAATATCGACATCAACCCAGAATAATCAGCTCGGAGCAATGGTTGATGCGATTCTTGAGCAGTATAATGAATTCTGTTTAAACGGAATTACTGCTGCGGAACTTGACAGGGCGAAGAAATTTGCAACAGGTAACATGGCCTTTCAACTCGAAGGTATTGGAAGTATTGCAGAAAAATTAATGTGGCTCCGGTTCTACGACTATCCTGATTCATATATCGAACAGTTTGATACACTGCTGAACAGTATAACACTTGACAATGTGAATGATGCAGTCAGGAAGCATTTTTTACCTGAAAAAATCATTATTGTGGCAGTCGGAAAAAAGGTCGAGATTGCTGAGCAGCTTAAGAAATTCGGCATATTTACCGGGTATCATTACCGGGATAAAATTTAACGGGTTGGTTGTAACTATCATTATGCTGCAGTGTCAGGTATTTCTCAGTCTCGGAACAAATTGTGGTGACAGGCTGGACTATATTTTACGAATGGAACAGTTGCTTGAGCTGATACTCGAACCGCCAGTTAAAAAATCGCGTATCATGGAAACAGAACCGGTTGATGTTACCGATAAACAGCTGTGGTATCTAAACCGTATTGTTAGTGCATATTACTCAAAATCGCCACTCAGTCTTTTAAAAGCAACCCAGGAAATTGAGGTGGCGCTTGGACGGATAGACAAAGGAACAATGAAATCGAGGACTGCTGACATAGACATTTTACTCTTCGGGAATGAAATCCTGAAGAGTGACATCCTGACAATACCCCATAGAGGTATCCTGACAAGAAGGTTCAATCTGGAGGGATTGAATGATATCGACAGTTCCATTGTCATTCCCGGACTTCAGAAAAGTGTGAGAGCAGTTCTGGAATCAAATATAGCAGATCTGCAGTTGCAGAGTATTCGGTATATTTGACAGAGTACTGGTATATTGTGTATTATTTATACATCATAACAGTGTGATCTCTATATGAATGATTGGTTCCACGATAAAACGGGGATAAATGTAATTGACAAAAAAAGAAAATCGTGACTCATTACCATCACATGTATCCTATTTATGTATTGAAGGGGTAATTGGTTCTGGAAAAACTACCCTGAGTAACATCCTTGCAGAGCGGTTTAATTGTCGTATTGTGCTTGAGGAGGCTGATGAAAATCCGTTTCTTGCGCGGTTCTATACAGAGCGGCGATCATATGCTTTTCAAACGCAGCTCTGGTTTCTTGTTTCCCGATTTAAACAGCTTTCGCAAATGATATCTCAGCAGGATCTGTTTCATGCAGTCACAATCAGCGATTATATCTTTGCTAAAGACCGGATATTTGCAAGTGTTAATCTTGATGATGAAGAGTATGCGTTGTATAATACAATATCCGGGGTGATGACATCTGCGATACCAAAACCTGATCTGGTGGTATATCTTCAGGCATCAGATGAAACGCTGCTCAGGCGGATCGAAAAGAGGGGCAGGTCATATGAATACAATATGGATCCGCAATATATGAATATGCTTAATAAAGTGTATAATCAGTTCTTTTTCAATTACAACGAAACACCGCTTTTGATAATTAATACCAATGATATCGACTTTGTCAATAATGAGAATGACAGGGAGGAAATCATTGAACAGATAATTCGCTCCGGCAGGCACGGAACCGAATATTATCAGCCGATGAGTTCCCGGGACCGGATATTTCTCACCGGAAGCAACGATGATGATAGCAAAGGCTGTGCGGGAGAGAAGGATAATGTCGTGGTATAGGGACATATTTGGCATACGTTCATTGACCGGCTGATAATCCGGTTTTCAAAAATATGTATACGTCTTGTGGTTACATTTCTGCGATGATGTAATACTATGGCAAAAAAGTTAATTTAAATCAGGATTTAATTCAATGAAGATAGTAAGATCTCCGGCGGAGATGAAGAACCTGTCGATGACCATGCAGCGAAGCGGAAGTTCCGTCGGGCTTGTACCGACAATGGGGGCTTTACATAAGGGTCACATTTCACTGCTTGATAGAATCAATGATACTTGTGATTTTTCGGTAATGAGCATCTTTGTAAATCCGGTTCAGTTCGGACCAAAAGAGGATTTTCAGAAATATCCGCGACCGTTTGATGCCGATTGTGAACTGGCTGAGAAGGCTGGTTGTGATGTTATCTTTGCGCCATCAAAAGAAGATATGTATCCGGAAAATTATTGTACGTATGTCAATGTTGAAGATATCACCGATGGTCTTTGTGGCACATCGCGACCTGGACATTTTCGGGGTGTCGCTACAGTGGTGCTCAAGTTCTTTAATATAGTTATGCCGCAGATTGCATGCTTTGGTCAGAAGGATGCGCAGCAGGTACTTGTCATTAAAAGAATGGTTCACGATCTGAATCTGTCGGTTACGATTGATGTCGCACCGATATTTCGTGAGGAGAGCGGACTTGCAATGAGTTCACGTAATGTGTATCTGTCAGGTGCAGAACGTGTAGATGCTCCGCTTATTTACAAAGGGCTGACCGATGCTGCTGCACAATACAGTAATGGTGTTACTAAATCGGATACTTTAAAAAATACGGTAACGACAGCAATCGGGCAATCACCTCTGCTTGAGATAGAGTATGTCGAGCTTGTTGATACTTTAAAAATAAAACCTGTCACCTCTGTTACATCAGCAGCCCTTATTGCAGTGGCATGCAGAACAAAAGAGAGCAGGACACGTCTTATTGACAATATTGTAATAGGAGGTACATTATGAAGAAGTCGACATTCATTCCGGTTATTTATAATCTTTTTCCCCGTCACTTTACCTGCATTGATGAGTGGGAAGCCGCACTGCCGCACATTAAGGAAATGGGATTCAACGCTGTTTTTGTAAATCCGTTCCATGAGACAGGTTTTTCGGGAAGTTTGTATGCTGTCAAGGATTATTATAAACTCAATTCCTTGTTTTTACGAAAAGGGCAGGATCCGAAGGATTTCAGCATATTAGAGAAGTTTATTGATAAATGCAAAGAACATAAACTTGAACTTATTATGGACCTTGTTATTAACCATACTGCGGTTGACTCTGTTCTGACAAAATCAAATCCCAAATGGTACCGTCATGATGAGTCTGGTAAGCTGGTAAGTCCGTTTGCTATTGATCCCGGTAATCCCGGTAATATTACGGTCTGGGGTGATCTTGCAATAATCGAAAATGAAACATCAGGCGACAGAGCAGGGCTTTGGGCATATTGGGATTCACTGATTGCATATTTTCAGAAAATGGGAATTACCGGATATCGTTGTGATGCTGCGTATCAGGTTCCGGCACCACTATGGTCATACCTTATCAGTGCTGCAAAAAAGAGATTTCTACAAACGCATTTTTATGCTGAAACGCTTGGATGCAAATTGGAACAGATAGAAGCGCTTGCACCGGTCGGTTTTGATTTTCTCTTTAATTCATCAAAGTGGTGGAATTTTGATCAGTCATGGCTTTTCGAGCAGCATGAGGCAAATGGCCGCATTGCTCCGTCAGTCGGATTTGCTGAATCACATGATACCGAACGCTGCGCAGCTAATCCACCGGGAACTGAAATCGTTCAGAAGTTCAGATACGCATTCAGTGCTGTATTTTCGCAGGGTGTACTGATGCCTCAGGGGTTTGAGTATGGTGCAGTGACACGCATGGATGTCGTGCGCGGTACACCGGCCGATGTTGACAAACAAAAATTTGATATCAGTTCATGGATTGCACAGGTACATAAACTCAAAATGTCTTTGCCGGTTCTTGCAGAAGAAGGTCACTGGCAGCCGCTTAACGATTATCAGATGCCATTTTTATTTCTGAAGAAATCATCATCATCGGGAAACAAACCGGTATTTATTGCAATCAACAAGCAATTAACAAATGATACAGTTATTGAGGACTGGATGATACCGCATGATGTAAAGCAGTGTGCAAAGGTTCGTCAGCTGGTAAGGACCCCGGATATTGAGGAATCATTACCGCAGGGTTTCATTATGGACCCGGCGGATATTCTTTTGATTTATGAATAA
>CAYMGX010000121.1:0-12794 GCA_964390065.1 uncultured Fibrobacter sp.
GTTGCAGGTTTGCAATCGATTATGTGTGGTGTTGCAAATGTGCAACAGTGGTGTACACTCTGAAAAGGCTGCGTATTTCTATAAAGTATCGAAAAAATGCAAAATCCAACAATAATTGACATCGTGCGGTGACAAAATCGTAATTGGCATAAAAATTGCATTCTGACATTGCAACGTCAGCTATTTCCGTATGTGTTAATAAAACAAACATAGTGTCATACATAATTATTATACATAACTGTTATACATCATCACGCAATACTATCAGAGCACCGAAAGGAATATCTCATGAACAAGACAGAGAAAAATAAAGTTACCATGTACTACGCTGTTAATGCAGTACTCTTCAACTATCAGCACATTATCGATTCGTTCCCTCTATTAGCCACTTCGGTGATATCATTCAGACAATATCTTAATGAAATAATGGAGAAGGCACAGGATGTTGCCAGTACAGTTGGCTCCACTGCTGCAAAATATAAAGCACTTGACGACATGACTGAACTGGCCTGTCATATTTCCAATGCACTGAATTCTCCTGTAAAATGCAACGGAAATGAAAAAATTAAAGGTATTTCTAAATTGTCATTTTCCGATATCTGCCGCCTCAGGGAAAATGAACTTGTCCAGTACTGCACTGCAATCCATACATTTGCAGAAACACGTGCTGATGAACTTGTACAGCATTCAATCACCCAAAATCAGATCTCCGCACTCGGACAATCAATCAATACCTATTGTCATTACGAAAACAGTAACGATACAGCATTCCCGGACGATTTCGCACCACGGGAAATTCTTTCCAACCTCTTTGCCGATACCGACGATCTGCTCAGTGAAGACATTGACACAATGGTTGAATTTCTAAGAAAAAACAATAGCAATTTCTACAATCAATATAACGCCGCACGTACCATTAAAAATGCCGGGGGATGCCCGAGATTGATGGTGAGTATTGCGGATTCGATCAATAGTGAAAATGATGTTGCTATGGTTGTTGCGCAGTAGGGGGGAGTGGATAGAATCAAGAATTCAAAATTCAGAATCCAGAATTAAGTAGCAAAACCGGCCCCTCGACTTCGCTCGGGGACCGGGTTTCTATTGACAAAAAACAAAACAATCGGACGAAGTAACGGTCTCTGAGCGAAGTCAATGCGACACATTCCTGCTCCCCTTCTACGTACCAGTGGAGAGGGAGCCGGGGGGTGAGGGCGCTTTTTTCACAGCATATTATACGGATCCACATCCACCACAACTCTGATCGACTTCGTTTGTTTTGCAAATGTACTGCGTACCTGTGACAGTACTGCGGTTTGCAGTTTTGGATTCGGGGATTTCAGGAGCATATTGAAGCGTGACCAGGTGTCGATCTTTGCTATCGCTGCCGGGGTCGGGCCGAGAACAAGCGATTCTTTTACCTGCATCTTTTTTATAAAGAGTGCGATATCGTAAATCACCGACCGCGCAAGGTTCTCATCGGTACCCTCAACAAGAATTCTTGACAGCCTGGAAAATGGGGGGTATTTTAAATCCTGACGAGATGCGATTTCGTATTCGTAAAATGATTCGTAATCGTGCATTTTTGCATACTTGATTGCAATCTCGTCGGGGAAATAGGTCTGCACAATCACCTCTCCCATATTGTCAGAACGTCCTGCACGGCCTGCTACCTGAGTCAGGAGCTGGAACGTGCGCTCCGATGCCCTGAAATCTGGTAGATGAAGGCCGGTATCTGCAGTGATCACGCCGACAACAGCAACTCCTGGAAAGTTAAGACCCTTTGAAACCATCTGTGTACCGATAAGAATATCGGCATTCCCGGATGCAAACTCATCAAGAATTTCGATATGTGAACCCTTACGGCGTGTCGTATCCTGGTCCATGCGGAGAATACGCGCATGAGGAAACTGTTCTTTAATAAACTCCTCTGCCTTCTGAATGCCGGTACCCTTGTATTTGATCTGCTGCCCCTGACAGTTCGGGCACACTTCCGGCGCATGCTGCTGGAAGCCGCAGAAGTGACACTTGACAGAATTATCATTCTTGTGATACCGGATGCTGACTGAACAGTTAGGGCAGGTGCAGGTATGGCCGCACTCTTTACAGATCAGCACCGTCGAAAAACCGCGGCGGTTTAACAGCAGGATAACCTGACGTTCAATACTGAGTGCGTACTCAATACGGTTAGCAAGATGTCGCGAAATAATTGTCCAGTTGTTGTCATCATGCTCCTGTGTCATATTGACAATATGAACATCAGGGAGCACACCCGCACCATATCGCTGAGAAAGCCTGATATAATGATATTTCCCGTTCTTCGCGTTATAAAAACTTTCAATACCGGGCGTTGCACTTCCAAGCACCACCAGTGCTTTCTGGAAAAATCCACGCATCACCGCTACATCACGTGCATTATACCGTGGCTCAATATCACTCTGTTTATAACTGCCATCATGCTCCTCATCAACAATAATAAGCCCCACATTATCCATCGGGGCAAGAATCGCACTGCGTACACCGACCACCACTTTTTTTGCTCCCGTGACAAGTTCCTGCAAACTGTCACGCCGTTCGCCATCAGACATATTGCTGTGAATCACGGTCATGATATCACCCAGTGAAGCCCTGAAGCGCGCAATGGTTTGCGGGGTCAGTGAAATTTCGGGAACGAGGATCATGACACTTTTGCCAAGTTGCAGCGCATAGGAAGTGAGTGCTATATAAACATGCGTTTTACCTGAACCGGTAATACCATGCAGCAGATACGGCTTATCTGCGCGTCCGATCGAATCTTTCATGGTGTCAAATGCCGTCTGCTGTTCATCGGAGAGTTTGTGCGTATACGCTTCAATGGGCATACTCATCTCGTCGGCGGTACGGATCACCGCTCGTACCCCTTTGACAAGAAGCTGTTTTGATGCAAGGTACTTTACGGTTGACTCCTTGACATCATAGGTGCTTACCGCTTCGGAAATGGTAAAGTCCCGGTCATCGGGAAGCTTACCGAGGGCATCGACGTAGAGCTGACGCAGCTTCGGGAGTGTAATGGCTGCTTTTGTATACGTTGTCACTGTTTTCGATTCTTTGGTGATAATTCCCTTACTGACAATCGGTTTGAAGACTCTACCCATATCACACTGGTAATAGTCAGCGATCCATTCATAAAGTGTTATAAGAGAGCTGCTCTGATCACTCCAGGTACCGGTTTTGATATCGAGCACCGGTTTAAGAGTACTGAATTCGGAGTGTGTTTTGAGCTTGAGTGCGACGCCCCAGATTTTACGGTTACGAACAGTAACAAGCACCGGTGTACCTTCATGGATAGCGCTGCGAAACAGTTCAGGGATTGCATAGTCGTACACGCCGGGAATCGCGACCGGGAAGGCGACACTGACGACTGATACGGTATCACTACTTTTATCTTGACTGTTTTTTAAACTCATGTTATTGTTTTTAAATAATTTCGGACTGTCTGATGTTTACAACGTACTATAATTCCTTAATACTGTGATGTACCGCTAACAACATAAATATCAAAGGTTTAAAGAATTATATATGTTTTACATATCTGGAAAATACAACAAAATTGATCAGCCAGAGTTTATGGTAAATTACTTAAAAAGCAGCGAGAAGTAAACAATTTGTAAAAGGAACGGGTATCATGCAGGTAAAAGTTACAGAGTTGCATGCGGGTATGGTACTTAATGCAGATACACCGATTCCTAATACGAAGCATGTGCTCCATAAAGGACAAATACTGACAAATGAGCTCATTAGTGCATTTGTTAAAACCGGGCTTCAGACAGTTGATATCACCGATACATCAATTTCAGCTGCAACTGCACCCAAGATTACGGTTAAAATAACTGACAATAACAGTAGTGCATTTCTATCAGTCGAACCATCCGGAAATCCCAATGAAATACTGACCCTCGAAATACTGAAAGAACACCTGAGTAATGCAGGGGTAAAAGCAGATGTTGACGAAAAGGCATTAAGCAATGTTGTAAGAATGTGGGAAGAGAATAAACGCCGGTATGATGTGAGCAGAGCTGCTGTCGGCAGGGATCCGGAACCGGGCCGTGAAGGTGGATTGCGGTTACTTGTACGCGGGATAACGACTGCATCCGATCTTGACATAATAAAATCAGGAGAAATGTACTGGCAGATAAAGGATGTTGCCAGTCAATATCAGAAAGTTGTATCCGGTATGATCATCGCTCAGAAGGATCTTGCGATGCCTCCGGTTCCCGGTTGTGATATACGCGGAGAGCCGATTTTCACCGATGAAGTGGTTCAGTGTCAGGTGATTATTGAGAATGGTGCAATGCTCAGTGATGATGGCAAAGAGGTGCAGTCAACGGTTAATGGCTTTGTCTATCTGCTGGGTGATCGGATCGGTGTTGTGGAGATTGATTTTGATGGTCTTATTGAAATAATTCCATCGACAGACCGTATGGTTGCCACAGTGGAAATTCATCCGCCGGGTGAGGGCGGGAGCATGCCCGATGAACAGAGGATAAAAACAATGCTTATGAGCCAGAATATTACATTCGGTATCAGAAGCGAACTGATAAATACTCTTGTTTTTGGTTTTGTCAATAAAGAATATCCTTCGGAGCCTGTCGTAATTGCCGAGGGAATAGCCGCGCAAAATGGTGAAAATGGAAGAGTTGAACTGTTGTTTAATGTGCTGTCATCACTGAAACCCAGGGAGAATCCTGACGGCAGCGTTGATTATAAAAATGTTGATATCATTAATTCCGTATCAAAAGGTGACAAAGTAGCCCGGCTGATTCCGCCGACAAACGGAATTCCGGGACGTACTATAACCGGAGAAACGGTAAGAGCCACTGACGGTGTTTCGGTGAAACTGCCTGTTGGCCCTAATACCGAAATTGACAACCAGGATCCATCATATCTGATTGCGTCAGTTGACGGTATGGTAAGATTTACCGGATCTGTTGTTGAAGTGACGGAAGGGTATGTTGTCAAGGGTGATGTTGATTTCAATACCGGGCATATAAAGTATGGACGTTCAGTGGTTGTTGCTGGTGATGTCAAGGGTGGATTTAATGTTGAATGTGGCGGGGATCTTCAGGTCGGTGGTGTAATTGAGGATTCAATGGTCACTGTTGGCGGTAACATTCTATGTAAATATGGGCTTGTAGGTCAGGGAAAGGGTGTTGTTGAAGCGGCCGGAGATGTCAACCTGGGGTTTATGAAAAATCAGACACTCAAGTCCAGGAAAGATGTCAATGTAGCAAAAGAGGTATTAAACAGTTATATATATGCGGGTAAAAGTATCCATATCCATGGTAAACCATTGAGTGCTGCAGGCGGTAATCTCGTTGCACGCGACTCAATAACGCTTTACACGGTGGGAAATCAAAGCGGTATCCGTACGACCATTGAGGTTGGTGTTGATTATCTGCTTGTTGAGGAGTTGAAGAAAACGGATAGTATACTTGATGAACTGATGGCAAACTATGCCAGGCTCAACGAATCACAGATGAAGTATATGAAGATTATCGGGCAACAGGGAAAGGCAGCCACGCAGGAGAAAACAATGGTGGCAAAGCTTGTGGAAACAATGGCGAAATACAAGACGCAGATTACGTCAACTGAAGAGCGGAAAAAATTAATTATGAAAAAACTCTATTATTTTGAAACTGCATATATTAAAATTGAGCACGCAGCACTACCTGGTACACTTTTCAAATTCGGTGAACGTCATTTTCTTGTAAAAGATGAGGTCATCGGCCCGAAAACGGTACGATTAATTGATCACGAAATAAAGATAATCTGAGGAAACGTATGAATCCCATTTCTTTGTCTTTTTTACAAATAGGAAAAATGTCGGAAAGAGAGTATTACTCTGTGGATGGTGAAATACTTATCACCAAAGGAGTAACTTTTTCTCAACAGCAATTTGATGACCTGCAGCGGAGAAACATTGATATTGTCTACACGATGGATGATGATGAGACAGCAAGTGAACTGAGCAGGGTTCTTGATGCTGATATCAGGAGTTTCAGTGATTCTGGCATTGATGATACTCTTGAGCGTAAAGAAGTGGATTTTTGCGGCGGTTTGAATAATCCGGAATTATCAGGAATTCAATCAGGAAAAGTCGGCTTTGAACAGCTCTTGACAAGCAAAAAAGTTCTTGACATTGATGCATTATTGCAGCAGCAGAGCCGCTCTGATATTCCTGAAGGTGTAGCGCTAAAAAGCAGAGCCACAGAAAAGAAAGCATCAGAGCGCACCGATGAGTACAAGTTTAAAATGATGAGTACCTATGAAAAAACGTTTGATATGGTTAAATTTATTCTTACAAAACTTGCACAGGGGGAAAGTGTTTCCTTTGAGAATATACAATTCATTGTGAAATGTTTTATTGATATTTATCTGAATGACAAATATCTGCTACTCAATCTGGCTGCAATGAAGACGTCAGACACTGATTACGTTTTCAACCATTCCCAGAATGTTTGTATATTCTCAATAATTATTGCAGCGGCAGCGGGGTACAATGAACAACAGGTACTTGAAATCGGTATAGGTGCACTTCTTCACGATGTGGGAATGCTCCTTATTCCAAGAAAAATACGCATGAAGAAAGGGCGTCTTGAGGAGGCTGAATGGTTTGAAATTCAGAAACATCCGATGCTCGGACTTCATTTGCTCGGAAAAATTGACTGGCAGCCGGAAACGGTCCCCCTTATCGTCTACCAGTCACATGAACGGGAAAATGGCAGGGGGTATCCAAAACAGCGCAGCTCGCGGCTAATTCACAATTACGCAAAAGTGGTTGCAGTTGCAGACATTTACGAAGCGTTTTCATCACCGAGAATTTACCGTGAGGGAAATATCCCATACAAGGCAATGGAAACGCTGATCAAAATGGCTAAACAGGGCCTTATCTATGGTGATTATGTAAAAGCATTACTTGAGTATTCATCACTGTTTCCCGTTGCCAGTATTGTTGAATTGAGTAATGGATGTTTTGCGCGTGTTGTAAAAGCCAATGGTTCATCATTTGCGAAACCATCTGTATATGTCTACATTGACGCAGCCGGAAACAGGCTTCCGAAAGATCAGGCTTTTGAAGTCGATCTGTCGAAAAATACCACCATTCAGATTGTAAAAGCGCATACATCAATGATACGTGATGATGTAATGCTGGGATTTTAGAGAAATCCTTACAATGGACGGAATTTTTGCATGATTGCCTCCGCAACGCGGATTCCGTCAGCAGCTGCTGATGTTATTCCGCCTGCATACCCGGCTCCTTCTCCGGCAACGTAAAGGCCTTTCAGGCTGCTTTCAAATGATTCGCTTCGTGTCATGCGCAGCGGGGAGGAACTTCTGGTTTCCACACCGGTGAGCAGTGCGTCGGGATGTGTAAATCCACTGATCTGGCGGTTAAAGCACGGGAGTGCTTTCTGTAGTGTAGTGATAACATACGGTGGGAGACATTCCCGAAGATCCGATGGTGTCAGGCCGGGGGTATAGGTCGGTTTGACAGAACCGAACTTTACTGATTTCCTGTTGTTAAGAAAATCATCAAGACGCTGAACAGGTGCGTAATAATTGTTTCCGGCCAGTTTGAATGCTTTTGCTTCCCACAGACGCTGAAAGGTAAAACCGCTTAACGGATGCGTGTCTGGAAAATCTGATGGTGTGATATTGACAAGAAGCGCTGAGTTTGCATTCCTGCCGCTGCGTGCGTTATAACTCATGCCATTGGTGACAATTCCACCATGTTCTGATGCAGCCGCGATGACTTCACCGCCGGGGCACATACAGAATGAGAATGCACTGCGGTGGTTGGTATCATGAAATGCCATTTTGTAATCAGCTGCGCCGAGTCGTGGATGTCCTGCAAATGCACCGTATTGTGCTTTGTCAATAAGCGACTGGGGATGTTCGATTCGAACACCAATGGCAAACGGTTTCTGCGTCATGGTCATTGTGTGGTTATGCAGCATTGATACGGTATCACGGGCACTATGTCCAATTGCAAACACTGCAACTTCACAATCAATCCAGTCGCTGCCGTTAATCTGCAGTGCACGAATTGCCGATCCACTGGTACGAATATCGGTTACTTTACTGTTAAACATTACTTGTCCACCGAAGGCAATGATCCTGTTTCGGATATTTTTGACAACATTTCGCAGGAGATCGGTACCGATATGCGGTTTGTTTACAAACAGTATTTGTTCAGGTGCACCGGAGAGAACGAATTCCTCAAGAACTTTCCGACAGCGTGGATCGTTAATAAGTGTTGTCAATTTACCATCAGAGAATGTTCCCGCCCCGCCTTCACCAAACTGTACGTTGGATTCAGGATCAAGGATTCCGTTTTTCCAGAAATGATCGATACTTTTTGCTCTCATGTCAACATCAGCACCGCGTTCGATAAGCACAGGATTGTATCCATTCTGAGCAAGCAGAAGGGTTGTAAAAAGTCCTGCGGGGCCACTGCCGACAATAAGCGGATTCCCGTTAAGCGATGCAGTGCCAGGGGTAACAGTGGCATAGGTTTCATCAGGAGCGATGATTATCTTCTGAGTTGCACACTTACGAACAAGATTCTGTTCACCCTGCACTTTACAATCGAGTGTATAGACAAACGAGATAGCATTCTTCTTTCGTGCATCAACAGCCTGACGGCGGATAATGAGTGTTTCTATTGATGATTCACTGATATGTAAGGAGCGGGCTGCAGTTTTTTTGAGTGCATCAGGTTCATGATTGACAGGTAGTTTGATTTCGAAAAGACGGATCATCACAGTTCCTTTACTGCAGCGTAAGCAGCGACATACCCCGATGACCACGCCCATTGAAGATTAAAACCGCCGCAATCGCCTGTTATGTCAAGTACTTCACCGGCCGCATAGAGACCTTTTATTTTTTTTGACTCAAGTGTTGCTGCATTAAATTCTGATGTACGGACACCTCCTGCACTCACGTGGGCATCATTCCAGGACAGTGATCCGCATAGTGTAAAGCGCCAGGTTTTTACCGTGGATGTAATGGACGATATGTCTGGAGCACTCAGTTGACCTGCGGGGATCCGGTGATCAGTACAACCGCTGTCGGTCAGAATTGATGAAATCAGACGTTTGTTGACAAAACCTATAAGGGCAGTTTCAAGTGGTTTTGTACTTTTTGCCCGGAATATTTTTTGTAAATGAGCTGCAAGCTTCTCTTTTTGCACATCAGGAAAAAGATCAACTTCACAATGCACCTGTTTTTTATCATGAAACGCTTCATTAACCGGTATGCTTAATTGAATGACCGGCGGACCGCTCAGCCCGTAATCGGTAAAAAGGAGTTCACCGTGATCTTTCGTTGTTTCGGTGTTGTTGACAAAAACGGTAATCGACGCATCAACTTTTGTCCCTTTGAGATGTCGACTGAACGGGTAGTCTGTTTTTAATGGCACAAGGACCGGATAGGTAGCCGTCGAGCTGTGTCCAAGATTTACAAGAAGTTCAATGCCACTGCCGTTACCACCCAGATGCGGTGCAGCTTTACTTCCACTGGTAACAATTACTGCATCAGCGCAAAAAGAACCGGATGGCGTATGAAGTGTAAAACCTGACTCGCTTTTCTGTAAACTATTGACAGGAGTTTGTGTTTTGACCGATATGGCCGGATGTTCAAGCTCAAAGCGTAAAAGGTCAAGGATCGTTGATGCCTGGAACGTACGCGGGTACACTTTTCCATCAGGTTCGATAACGGTAAGTGCACCGAGTGTATTGAAAAAGGTTATGGTATCATTAACGCAGAACTGATCGAACACTGCGTTGACAAATGAGGGGTGTTCACCATGGAAACGGGTCTGATCACAATTAATATTGGTGAGATTACATTGTCCGTTTCCAGTTGCCAGAAGCTTTTTTCCGACACGGTCATTGCGTTCAAACAGTATGACTCCTGCACCATTACGTGCCGCAGTTATTGCGGCAATCATTCCCGCAGCTCCGGCCCCCACTATAGCTATCTGTTTTCTTTTCATATGCACAAAATAGTAAATAATTGGGAAAGTTATCGTTTTTTTTTAATGTGCAAAAAGAAGTGTTTTCCATTAAGGTGGTATGTATGAAAGGTTATGATGTAATTGCTTTAAACTTGATAGATACATTGAGTATGTGGTTAAAGCGGGGTTCATCGATGCATATAATCATCGGTCATCTTATACTCATCGTATTTACCTGTTGCAGCGACTTTGTTGAATGCATCAAGCAGTTTTTTCCCATTAGGGGATTTCTTTGAAAAAACCACATAGCCCTCAGTTCCATCACCAGGAAGAGGTATCGTTTTTATTTTGTAGGCAATACCCGTTTTTTTTGCTTCATCAAGGTACGATACCAGGTTCTGGTCCAATGCTGCATCAATTCTTCCGGCAAGCAGCTTTTCCAGGTTTTGTCGCACCCATGTATCACCATTGATCAGATCGAATGTAATATCGGATGGTGCACTATCAAAAAAACTGGTTTTAATAGCACTCTCAAGATATCCGATTTTCATACCTCTGAGATCGTCAATGGAACGTATCGTTGTCAGTTTATTCGATGCCAGAAAGGTTAATGATGGTTTCATGAGATGAACGGGTTTATCGGAAAAATAAAGGAACGATTCCCGTTCTGCAAGTTTCCCGATTTCAAGAGTCAAGTCAATTTCACCCGACTTGAGGCCGGACATAACACGTTGATATGGAAGAACTGAGATAACAGGTGTAAAACCTGTTTCCCGGATCATTGCTGTAATGTACTCAATTGTCGGTCCTGTCGGCGGTGATGTTTTTGTTGCCTGCTGAACAAGCGGTGCATGTATGAATACACCGATTTTTGCATCATTGGCATGGCTGTATGAATTAAGCAGGTATATCAATGAAAAAACAATCGTTCTACTCACAGGCATCTCCCTGGTATGATGAAAGTTGCTGTGAGATGATGAAAGGCCGCTATGGCTGTGCTGATCCGGACAGAATAGCGTTACGGTGTTACTTTATAACAGGTGTTACCTTAATTATAGGTACAAATAGTTAAAATGTAAAGATTAAAGAATTCTGTAAAGAAACATTATGAATGTAACGATCCCCTGAATCCTGATCCCGTATGCCTGGCATTGATGACTTTTGATGTATAGCGAACCATTTCAACTGCAGTATCGTCCCAGTAAGGCAACTGTGTGATGAAGAACGTATCATTATGCCAGAGAGGGTTTGCAGCAAGTTCGGGAAATCGGGGAAGGTAGTTTTTGTAAAGCGATGTTGATGGTACCGGGGAGAGGAAAACAGGTTTTACCTGTACGTCAAGTGATCCGATAAATTCCATTTCATCAATAACATCCTGCGGTGTCTGATCGTGTAAACCGGCCATGATATAGATCCCGATATCCGTACCACTGAACCCACAATTTTTTATTGACCTGATTGAACCGGCCAGGTTATCACGCTGAATCTTGCCGCATGTATCGTTTGCGTGTTTTGACAGGCTGCTTTCAAAACCGAATCGCAGTGTACGGAATCCCGCATTATAGAGACGCTGCATCAGCGGTTCGGTTGCGTATCGCAGGTGTAACCCGTTAGGCGTATGCAGTGTAACCTGTATATTGCTATTGTTGATATAATCGAGCAGCGGATATAACGCATTTTCCGGATTGACAAGCAGTGCGTCATCGCAGAATGCAAGATCTTTTACATTAAGTGAATTGACATAATAATCAAGTTCCTGACGTACCGAATCAAACGGCCGGTTAATAAATTGTTTTTGAAGTGTTCGTGATGCACAATAGCTGCAGGCAAGCGGGCAGCCAAGTGATAGCACCAGTGCACCATGGGGCCGCCTGACATGTTTAAGTGCAGGAACAAACGAATCTGAGGTTGATAATGGTGCCACAAACGGAACATCGCTGTTACTATTGGTAAACAGCACCCCGGCGATTTGACTGTCCGGGATATTTTTTGTAAAGTATTCGGGAATTAGCTGTGCTGCAATGCCACCAAGAAGAATCCGTATATCCGGAAAGAACTCCCTGATAATACGGGCAGTTAAAATGACACCATCTGCCCAGTAGGTCATCATCGTACCAAGACAGATGATATCCGGGCGCGGGATGGACGCAAGATAAGTACGTAATTCATCCTGCGGACGTCCATAACACTTGTATTTTCTGTTGATATGCTCAAATATCCTGGGCTTTTCAATTTCGATACTGTCAAATAACCCGGTTGAATATTTTCTGGCAGGGCTTGTAGTGCTTTGTTCAAGACAGTTGTAATACCAGATAGTGTGATCATTACGTTCCAGGGCTGTTATCAAAAAATAGAGTCCGACAGGATGCATCCATTCATCATAGAGTTTGAAATCAATAACGTAGGGATTTATTACAAGTATTTTCGCCATGGCGCTTTTACTATTTTCTTAATATGATCGTAAAAACTTAATTCGGCACAATGATATTCCAACATGAGTAAACACTGTGCAGTATGGATTTAGATCTGTCGTGTATGTTTTGAATAATGATATGCATGATAAAATAACTATTGGGGGAGGGGTCTGGCACATTTTATGCGGTTCAACGGTTGGCAAAAAATAAAAATTAAAACTGATGGCGGGGAGAATGTCGATGCCATCGCGCCGCTTATTGTTTCCGCAAGTCGTGCTACGGATATTCCGGCGTTTTATGCTCAATGGTTTTTTGAACGTTTACAAAGAGGGTATCTGAAGTGGGTTAATCCGTTCAACCGTAAACCACAGTATGTCTCATTTAAA
>CAYMGX010000122.1:0-3167 GCA_964390065.1 uncultured Fibrobacter sp.
CGGTCCATTCACCGACCCGATCGGAAAAGCACTTGTCAATAAGAACGGTTATGATGATATCGATCCTACTGCGTTTGTCGACAGTGACGGACAGGCGTATCTCTATTGGGGTAACCCGAAATTATGGTATGTAAAACTGAATGAAGACATGGTATCATATTCGGGAAATGTCGTTGAAGTATCATTGACAGAGGCAAGTTTCGGGAAACGCTCTGCCTATGATGCAAAAAGACCGACATCCTATGAAGAAGGGCCATTCTTTTACAAAAGAGGGAATTTGTACTATATGGTCTTTGCAGGCGGCCCGGTTTCTGAGCATATAGGTCATTCGACAAGTTCCGCTCCAACAGGTCCATGGACCTACCGCGGTGTTATCATGCCGTCATCCATTTCAAAAGCAGCCTTTACAAATCATCCGGGTGTTTGCGATTTCAAAGAGAATTCCTACTTCTATTACCATAATCAGGGCTTAACAGGTGGTAGTGGATATAAACGTTCTGTATGTGTGGAGCAATTTACATATAAGAGCGATGGTGCAATACCCCAGATTGCATCAACAACAAGTGGTCCTGCTCAGATAGGCTCTCTCAACCCTTACGACACAGTCCAGGCTGAAACGATCTGCCTCGGACAGGGTGTCGAAACGCAAACCTGCAATGAGGGAGGCATGAATGTTACCAGTATCGAAAGTGGTGATTACATAAAAGTAAAGGGGATCGATTTCGGTACCGATGGTGCAGTGTCCTTTGAGGCACGTGTTGCATCAGGTTCCAGCGGTGGAAAGATTGAGCTTCGGCTTGGGAGTTCATCAGGAACATTAATTGGCACCTGTGACATTGGAAATACAGGCAGTGCACAAACCTGGACAACAAAAACCTGTACCGTCTCTAACGCAAAAGGTAAAAATGATCTGTATCTCAAATTTACCGGCAGCGGCACATCACTGTTCAATTTCAACTGGTGGAGATTCAAATCTGACAAAGTAGGAACGATTGCAGAGATCAACCGTGCTGTATGTAACTCAGTTAAAATTGCGACGGACAAAAAGGTTATTTCTGTTTCATTCGGATCGTTACCTTTTTCGAATAAGAAAAAGATCGTTGATGTATATAGTATGTCCGGTCGTCTTATTATGTCAAAAGCAGCAGCTAATCGATCTAAGATTAATTTTAATTATAGTTCTGTTCAATCTGGAATGTACTTTCTCAAAGTATCAACTGACAATTCAACAACAACATACCCTGTCAATCTTCAGTAATAATTGCCCTGATGTACTTTTTATTGCGCTTGATTTTCAAAACAAGAATACACCAACAACCTGTTATACCTGCAATGGTCAACAGGTTTAACTATTTATCTACTTTGAGTTTTACAGAACAACAAATCAATTTTTACACTGCAATTCTAAGTATAATAGTTATTTATCTCACATTTATATAGTAGTAAATTCAAGGAGAAATGGTACAAATAAAAAAAACGGTTGTATTCTGTTCAATTATCGCATTATTGTGCATCAACAAACCTGCCGAATGTTCCTGATAAATGTTTTTTAACATTCCGGGGTATACAATGCGGGCGAATTATGTTTTGGTTGGAATAATGCGGGCGAATAATGCGGGCGAATAATGATTCGCCCCTACCAGTTGTTGGCCGTGCGGCCTATGGTTCTATGGCATATGTTGATTCAACACCATTTCCTGAACAGGAATTATTGGTTGTCAACGACTTGTCTGCGTTTTGGTCAATAATTACTCTATAAAGACTGTTGTGACTAATGGTGTTATTGCTGATCGTTGTGAACTTCGCCTCCAAATGTTTGCAAGGTTTCAGAGTTTTCTTGATGTAGATGTGTTCATTCCTCAAAAAAAAAGAGTTTTTTGCCATAGTCGGCTTAATATTTTAAAAAAAAGCCAATAATGTGGACAATTCTGTCCATAGATTTTACTTTTAAATTCAGGTTTCTTCATCAATGTGGTAGTATATTATCGAAAGCAGAGACCGGAGAACAGGCTGAATTATAGGTAAATGTTGACATTGTTTATGGTAACAACCCTACTCGATTAATAAGCATCTCCAGGGGTAATGCTGAAAACACCTTCTGGTCGTTTTTCAAAAATAATCCGGTAAAGTCTTCGGCCGAGACGACAACCGGATAGGGTAAAAACAAAAGCTATGTATCTTATAAGTAAAGGGAGGCATTTATGCACAATTTAAAAAGTTATTTTGTTAAAATGACTTTTGCTTGTCTGTTTATGGTGTTTACCATGTACGCACAAAAACCACAGTTAACGAGTACCGATCTGGTGTGCAACGGTGAATCATTTTTTGAAATGACTGAAATTCGTAATGAACTTTCCAAACTGGCAAAGGCAGACGGAGTACTCACCGGAAACGAGAATTTCAAGCAGGTTGCGGCGTCTGGCCAACCTATGTCGGTTATTATTAACAACTTCAAGAACTGTAATCCTAAGCCTAAATATCTTGTAACCGATGGTGGTGGTATCGATTTGATGAGTGCTAATTGCCAGGCTGGTGATAAGAATTGCGCCAAAGTTCAGCAACTTAAAGGTGAATTACAAACGTATATTGGTGAAATGAAAAAAGCCGGTGTAAAAGCATTTGTCTGGATGGGATATCCTGAAGCTCCAGGTCAGGCAGCCCTGACAAGAAACCAGGCTATATGGACGGAGGTAGCCCGGGAAGTCATAGCTAATACAAAGGAACCCAAAGCAATCTTTGTTGATTTACTTCCTGTCTTTGCTGGACATTATAATGAATATTTTAGACAGGGTGACGGCCTCCACCCTATTCAGGCTGGTGCTGCAGCAGCAGCTAAAGCTTTCTGGGACGCAATGAAAGCAGATAATTATGCATTTTTCAACGGAACGACATCTGTATCTGAACAGGCCATTAACAACAATCGTGGTCATATTCTCAGCCAGGAAATGAAAAACGGCAATCTATCGGTATCATTATCTGTTGATCAACCATCAAATATCAGTCTTAGACTGACAACTGCTTCCGGTCGCAGCGTATTTACAGCTCAGCAACATGCTGCAGTTAGCGGAAAACAGGATGTGGTATTTCAGACTGGTGGACTCGCACGCGGAGTATATTGCTGTGAAATCAGAACTGGTAAACAGATTAGTCAATCAACATTGCTTGTC
>CAYMGX010000122.1:3267-12707 GCA_964390065.1 uncultured Fibrobacter sp.
TGTGCAGGCGATTAAAAAGCATGCTGGTAAATATCATAAATGGTGAGGTTGTAATGAATAGATTTTGTCTGATATTATTTTTCTCTGCCGTACTTTTCATACAATGTTCCAATGAGAATAACGGCAACCCAATCGTCCCTCCACCTGAGGTGTTGACTAAAGAAGGTACACTATCGAATGAAGAGGCATGGTCGGAGACAGACAAAATTTATCGGATCACCGGTGATTGTTCAATTGAATCACCGGTAACCTGGGGTGAAGGAATTGAGGTCATCATTGATCCAGGTACTGTCTTAGGCGTTGGTAATAATGGTATCCTCACCATCGAAAAAGGTGTCACGGTGAAATTTAGTGATAATTCCTATATCGAGGTGGGTATTAATTCGCAAGGAACGCTCCACGCAAACGGATCGGCTGACTCCCCGATAGTATTTAAAGCTGATACGGATGTGCAGGCGTGGGGATCTTCTCAAAATGGAGGGATTCTTTTAGGTGATTCCGCAAAAAATATTCTTTTAAACTATTGTACAGTCACAGAGGCAACTGCAGGCATAACTGTCAAGGCAGGATCTCCGGTTATCACCAACTGCAAAGTGACCTCCTGCAAAGGCAATGGCATTTACTTCGACAGTACAGCAGGGCCTGGAGATTCCTTGGCTTTCACAAACAACACGATTTCCAACTGTGGCGGGTACCCTCTGACTTTATCCGCAGATAAACTGGGAGATCTATCCGGGAAGATTACGTTCTCAGGATTTAATGAAGAGAATAACGGAATCCATGTACTGGGAGCACTTGTCAAAAATGAAGATGCAGTCTGGAGAAAAATGGATCTGCCTTACATTTTCAGCCATATGACAGTGATCGGCTCATTTTCGGCAGGAGCAAGCAGTGTAACCATAATGCCCGGTGTTGTATGTAAATTCGAAAAGAATGCCGGTATCAGAATTGGTGATCCATCTTTGGGCGCCGGAATAGTGATTGCCAAAGGTACTCCTGAAGACTCTATATTTTTCATCAACAGTTCTCCTGATGTTATATGGGGAGACAGTAGCGCAGGCATATGGATAGGACCTGAATCACCGGTAAACACTCTATTTGAATACTGTTCAATACGAAACGCTACCACAGGAATGTATGTATCAGGAACAAAGGTTAACGTTTCGAATTGCCGGATAAGTGGTTGCGATTTCAATGGGATAACCTTTAATTTTGGAAGCCCCTATGATTCTTCGGCATTTAAGGATAATTTTTTTGTTAACAATACAGGTTATGGAATCAGTATTTCCGCCGACCAACTTATTAATCTTTCCGGTACCGGAAGTGTAGCGGACAATGGGAAAGGCGGCATATATGTCAGTGGTGAAAGCATATGGGAGAGCGGAACCTGGAAAAAGTATGATACGCCATACATTGTAGATGGAATACTTAACATTAGTGGTTTACAAGGTGTTGAGATAAACATTCAACCAGGTACAGAGTTTCATTTTTTACCTGGCGCTTATATTGATGTGGGAAAATCAAACCCCGGAACGTTAATTGCCAGAGGCTCAGATAATTTACCTATACTATTTGATTCTTATGATAAGGATGAGTACTGGGGTGCTGATGAAGACGGGATTACTGGAGGCATAAGAATCGGGGAAAATGCAGATGTGAAAACAGAACTAAAATACTGTGAGATAAACAATGCCACCAGCGGTGTTTATGTTGATGCAAACGTAACAGTTGAAAACTGCAGTTTAAAAAATAACCGTGAGTATGGCATAGTTATCGATAAGAATGCTTCTTCGGCATCAATTTCGGAGAATTTCTTTTCAGAAAACGGTATAGACTCCACATATGTTATTAATTAATTAATAACAATTTGCCACCACTCTGTGCTCTGATCATATGATATACTTACGAAAATGGGCTGTAGGCCCTCTAATTATTGTAGGAAAATGTACCACAAAATTAATTTATTCCCTGTAAGAGAATAATGTTTCCCCTACAGGGAAAGGGGAATTTACTATAAATTTTTTACTACAATAATTAATGCTCTACAAGCATTCACTGATTACAATAGTATCGTATACAAAATACTAATTCCTCACGATGCCGGAGTTATGTATGTATGGGTAAAGATCAACCTCAAAAATGGCGTTCATCTGCTCAGATCCTGCACGCGAGAGACATTAAGTCGCATTGATTCATTCACACCCTTACCGTTTACCATAATAATCACTACATTACCTGTCAATTTGCGATGCTTCATTGCAAAACGACATGGTGCATTTACAGTCCGGCTGCCGATTTGCTTTCCGTCAATGGTATGCAGTGTAATCCGGTACGTCCCATTATATGGAATATTGATCATGACAGCGCTGTTTTCAACCTGAGCTGTAATAGAATGCGCAGTGATTGATGACACCTGCGGCTGCAAGCCTTTTCCGTTCGATAATGGTGATGGAACAGCAGCGGAGTCCAATATACCCACAGCAGTACCCTTACTGTCAAAAGCTGTGAGGTGGACATAAGCGGCACCAGCAGGGATCTGTAACTTTTTATTGACATAAAACGAATCTGTTGGAGTGACCGGAACACTGTCAACAGTGGAAACAACCGTCTTCGATGCATCACAGAACTGCGTTTTGACATAACCCTGATAGAAAACGCCAAACACCCCATTGACATCTAAAGAATCACCAGACTGCACTCCCGTCAACTTTTTAGTTATAAGACCTGCTGAATTGACTGCAAGAACCGGTCCATTTGATCGTGCTGCAAACCAGTTTTCCTCCAGGGTAACCGAATCACCCGGAGCAATTGTTGTAAGCGGCCCGAGCACCTCGACTTCAAGCATGTTCAGGTTCGGGTATGTGTATACCTGTACTGATGCACCACTGTCAGGGTAGGTCTTCCCGTTCTGATAACTGAACGTCTTTACATACGCATAAGCATCATACCGGTCGTTGAAACAGATCCATCCTGCGCGGCAGTCTGCACCGATCTTACCCCGGAGCTTTTTAAACTGAACACCCATGATATTTCCCGGTGCAGTATCAGGTACCCACTGTTCTCCGGCCCCAGTACCTTCGTTCTTATACTGAACGTATCCTTTATTGCCGCCAAGCGAGCTTTGCTGGTAGCGTTGAAAATAAACCCAGAAATTTTCGAGGTCGGTGGTGTCATTGTTGCTGCACGAACTCTGGGTTATGTCCCATATTCCATGTGTCATCGATTGTTGCCCTTTATTAAACATGGTCATCACTACCTTTACACGCGAAGATCCCTTGTAGAGGGTGATGTCCCGTTTGAATTGTAAACCTTTGTGGGTTTTGTATTTTTCAAGATTGCTGTCTTCAATCGGACTAAGCATAGAAATTACCGCTGAGTCTGCGTTGTTATGAAGAACAGTACAGGTGTAAGCACCGAAATCAACTTTCGGTGGAGAAGGCCACTGAAAATCTGACTGTGGTGATGGCAGCTGACGAAAACCGCCGACCATCGAATCACCACAGACAATGTTTTTTCCGATCATCGGCTTGTGGATATAAATAGATGGGTGCGTACCAAGATCATATTGCATCACCCTGCCACCAATTTTGGGGACTGCAGCCAGTGTGACAATCCCGTTCTTAAGAACTACCACAGAATCCCAGGCGGCACCCCAGTTATTGTAGTTTGATGTTTTTTCAAGCGAGACATCATACTGCTGAGCATCTGTAACCACGACTGTGACAATGAAAAAAACAATAATCACCGTAATACGACGCATATGATCCACTCTCAACTCCTTATCAAATGTATTTCTACTCCATGATATATTAAATCTAATTTTTGAAGACCGGTTAAATGATACTATTTTTTTTTCGGACAATAACTATATACTAAAATAAAAGCAGCGGTGGCACTATATCCAAAAGGATCTATCATGAACAAGCATTTGAATGTATTACTGATCATAATCGTTTGCAGTATCGCCAGTCCGGCGCGTATCTTTTTCGTCGGATCGAATCCGTTTTTATCAATTATCGCATTTCCTCAGGATGTTGCCAGGCTTCCAGGTGAATATGTATTCTACTATCCATCCTATCAGAAATTACCATGGTGGGGAGATATTGATGAGCCGGCAAAACGTCCGAATGATACTTATACGGTAACCGGAGAAAATATCTCACAGGAAGCTTCAAATTCTTTTTTTGAACATCGTGGTGATATACGAGCGGTCAGTAATGCCATGGGAGTAGTGCGCAAGGTTAATGATAAAGTTTCACAATATATTGACCTGACCTATAACATTAATGCGTTCTCTAATAAATCAAGCGGAAATCTGACCAATAGCAGCCTGACCGTTCCATTTGACTACAAAGTTACCAACTCAAGTCATGAGGTGCTCGCAAGTTCAATCTGGGCTTTTATGTTCCGCGATATTCCTGCGGGTATCAAGATACAGCTGGGTTTTTATGATCTTGCGACACCGAATCAGGACTTTTCCTTTACACGAAACAATACCAGTTATTCGACTGACCGCATGGTCTGGGGATGGTCCACGGTGAGCTGCAGTCATATCTTTGGCACAACAGGTCTTGATGGGGATGCGTGGTTTCAGAATGAGTATTCCCGAGGCCCTATTTACAGAGGGGATATTCAGGCCGGGCTCACATTCAGTAAACTCAAATTCGGAACACGGTTGCGTTATCAATATGGTAAACTTGCCCAATACAGCTGGGTACCGTCATCGGGTTCGATCGCCGATTCGACGCTTTCAGCTAACTTTGAAGGCACGTACCAAAAAAGTCAATGGGCACGAAAAATCACTGATGCAATGGCACGCGTCTATGGAAACTATACATGGAAAAAGGGTGATAAATACTCTTTAAACACACTGTTTTTTCTGGGCTATGAAGCACAGAAATTCCGAAATGCACTCACAGAAAACCTGGATGCAGAGGATGGCGCTCTTGAGGCAATCCGGAGCGTTGTTGTGGAAATAAATCCAAATGTCAATATATACCCCTGGAATAAATACTCCTATATTGATGCAGCATTATTGATTGAGTATTCATATTCCCGTTATAATAATACATCAAAGCAATGGATCAGCGGTTCTCAGCAGGACGCATACCGTGCGAGTCGTGTGTACATCGGTGATGAATATACATGGGAAAATTTTTCATATGCCAATGAACATTTTGTTGATTTTGGGGTCGATATAAGTACACTATTTCCACTCTATGGCAATGCACATCGCAGCCTTGGACTCGGTCTCATACTTTTTGTCAACTCAAAATTCACCTGGATGAACAAGCATTACGGACACAATAATAATGCCGGTAGTGAATTTAAATTTGTCACCGATCATATAAGAAAAAACTTCAAGCGTGAAGTATGGTTCAACACAATGTTTTCCATTAATTACCGTCAGGGGCCGGCAAACCTCAATCTACAGTTGACAGAACCGCTATTATACCTTCTTCAACCACGGACGAAAATCACTGATGCCAAAGGGAAGAACATTCTCTATGATCACGAAAAAAAGGGAAACTGGGCATCACAGCAGGGTGTCAAGGCAGCACTTCTTGTAGCATACGACCTGCCAACATTAAAGACAAAGTTACATTAGGGGAATTGAACCAATCAGGCACCAGGATACTGATTCCGGAATATGACCCCTGCAAAGGTAACCCGGGATACTAAACAGACCTTCAAAGCATAATAATTCTGAAAATGTCGTCTGATTTCAGTCATCTTCCTTTTCACATTGAACAATTTTCCTCCATTGTTCAGAAAGGGGCGCCTCCAGTTGTACCAGCGACTTGTCCGGATGTGTAAACTCGATAGTGTGCGCGTGAAGCATAAGACGTTCGATTCCGCCTACCGGCCTTGGCGATCCATAGGTTTTGTCACCCATAATCGGATGCCCTATCGAGTAAAGATGAACCCTGATCTGGTGACGTCTACCGGTAATTGGTTTTACCACTAATAGGGCCGTGGATTTATACCTGTTTAAAACAGTGATCTCCGTAATTGCATTTTTCCCTCTTGTGTCAATCCCCATGCGACCGGAGCCAAACTCATAAATAGGTGCATCAATAACCTGATCCACTGATGGCACACCCATCACAAGTGCAAGATAGGTTTTCTTTACAAGACGCTTCTCAAACTGAATATTCAGATATTTATGTGCAGCTGGAGTTTTTGCGAATATAATTAATCCGCTTGTATCTCTGTCAATACGATGCACTACAAAGAACTTTCTTTCAAATTGACTTTCAAGAACCTGTAAAAGAGAATCGGCCTTCGCATCACCCCTGCCGGGGATTGTACTGAAACCGGATTCCTTGTTAATAACAAGTATCACATCATCTTCATACACTATATCGTATCGGGAAATCAAAATGCAATCCATGACTATTTGTTTGTATTACCGTAATGATTCCAGAACACAAGCTGCTCCAGTGGCTTTCGGGATTTTGATGACACCAGTGGCTGACCTGATGGATATCCCAAAGGAGTAAGCGCAACGACACTAATTTCTGCAGGTATTTTTAAAACTTTCCTCGCTTCGGAAACATCAAAATTCCCAATCCAGCAAGTTCCAAGTCCAACATCTGCAGCTGCAAGAGTAACGTGATCCATAACAATTGCAACATCAATCTCACCATAATCCTTACCATCAGAACGATGCCACGATTGCGAATGATCGCAACATGCAACAATCATAACAGGTGCACTAAGAAACCATGGTCGATTATATACCGTTGCGCACTGACGACGTATGGCAAGATCCCGAATTACAATAAGAGAAAATGGCTGGTAATTGCATGCTGTTGGTGCAAATCGTGCAGCATTAAGAACTTCCATTAGTTTTGCATCATCAACAGATTGATCGGAATAACTACGTACGGAATACCGTTTCTGTGCAAGGTTAATAAATTCCATTGCATCATTCTCCTCTCTTCTGTTAGTAAAACAAAAACGCCCATTAATGACAATGGGCGTATATTTACAATAATAGTAAATTATGTTATGGCGACATTGATTACAATATCGCCAAAAATCATTTATTGCGACTTCTGCATTTTGTCCATTTCATTCTTCAGTTTTTCGATTTCGTCATCTATAGACTTCTGCTTGTCACCAAGCTTTTCCTGTTCTTTCAGCAAGCCTTTTTGACCGACAATTTTCTGTACAGTTGCATATGCATACTCAATATCATCAGAAACAGTCTGCATATCTCTTGAGAAGAATGATGTCCGGTTGAAATCATTCTCGAACTTATAGAACTTCTTGAACTTACCAACAAAGTCAAGCTGTTTAGTATGTAAACTGTCAATCTGATTCTGAATAGTGGTTGTCTGACCGGCACTTGCTATGTACGCAACATTTTCGGCCAGGTTATTATAAGCCATTCTATCGCTCTCGTTCTGCATTTTAGAGAAATTAAGAGAGTCCTGATCTGGAGCTTTGAGATTCTTGACTCTTGCAGAGGCATCCTGAAGAACTTTCAACGCCTGAACATAGTTTTTCAAAAGGAGGTGTCCATAGGATTCAATCAGCATACCCTCACACTTAAGAATATCTTTATTAGTTGTTTTCTGAAGCATCTGACCGACAGAAACACAATCGGTCCATTGGCGTGCTTTAAGTGATGTCCACCCCTGACCCAGCAGAGCATCTTCGGCAAATATGCTCGATTGTGGCACCATTCTGAGGGAAACAATAGCTTTAGAAAGTGTATTCTCCTCATAAAAGATATACCCAAGGAAGAGGTATGATCTATTAATAATCTCTTTCTCTGCATTGGAATTTGTTTTTGCTCCGACACAGTTTTCAAGTGTTGCTACTACGTTGCTGAGCTCGGCTCCGGACTGAGCCTGGGCAACAGCAAAACCATGCTGTGCAAAAACATAATCAGGATGTCCATCAGGAATCCTGGAGAACGCATCTATGGCTTTTGCCTGATTATTCTGCTGTAGATAAGCCTGACCCATCAGATACATTGCATGATAGCGTAAAGAATCCGGTACATTTGGTTTTGATAGTTCATTGAACTGGATTGCGACAGTGTTAAAATCACCTTTACGATATACAACCCGCATCAGACCAAGATCACTGTGGGGAGTAGCGCTGCTAAGCGGAAACGAGCTCTTTACTTTTTCGTAATTCTTGATAGCTGCTTCACGCATATCCAGTTCCTCAAGACATGAACCAAGGTAATGTTCTACCCAGTCAATTTTAAAGAAATCCGGAAATTCCGTTGACAATCTGCTAAAAAGAAAGTACGCATCCCAGTACTTTCCATCAGCGTAGAGTTTCCGTGCTTTATTATAGAGATCGTTGGGAGACAAGCTTGCCATACGGGCCATCTTGCGTGCCCAGATTTCTTCCCTGTGTTTACCGACATTAAAGCGGCCATAAACCGTGTGACCGGTTGCGTCATTATCTGCCTGTGTCATCATGTCGTATTGGTAAAGTACTTCAAAATCACGACCGTTATTGATACCGGGCACATTCATTCCCATTGCGAGTCCCCAGTAGTCAAGACCATCAGCATTCAAACCGGTATGTATATGAATCTTGATCAGTTTAAGAAGCCATAAACCGATTTTGTAATTCACGTTCAAATCTGTTTTTGGGTCAAACGATGTCTCACCTGACTTATACTCATCCGGATTAACAAGTAAATCCCTGAAGTTCAGATCGAGCGCAGTTTCGACTCTGTTTTCAAAGTAATTGGATATTTTGAGAAGCTTGAGATTTCTTGCATAGGAGCCAGGAGTATTAAACTTAATTCCTAACTTTTCTTTCATCTGTGGTGCAATAAGGTTTTGTGTTGAAATACCAAAAACATGATCTCCAAGAACACTATGACGTAAAGCGCGAAAGGTAAGACCAAAGTCAAGACCGAGCCCCTGCATAGGAGAACCGAAGTTTGAATGACGCGCATAAACAAGATTCGCCCCCACAGAGAATCTGCTCCAAAAGTTATATGCGTATGTTCCAGCTAAAAACAGATTACTATTTGATGATCCATCTTCGTTTCCGACAAATTGACTGCCATCAAATGACGCATTACCTGGTAAATCGCCGTCAAATTCCCCGATATAAGTTACTCCAATGGACTGATACAACCCAAGAGGTATTGTAACACCAAGCTCTGTGTGCTTGAATTGTCCGTTGAGAATAGGGGCAAACGCAATTCGGCCAGAAGCATAGTTTTCTTCTGTTATAAGCGCAGCATTTGTAACAGGGGAATGATTTGCGATAAAATCGCGCCACCGCTGCGTGAGCAGGTTTTCACCGGGAAGACCCTGAGACACTACTGTTTGAGCCCCTGCAAGTAAAGTTACTGCAAGGAAAAGACCTCTTCTAAATTGTTTTGTCAAAAACATCTGGTTACCTTCTCCTCTTGAATATTACCCGATATTTGATCCTCCAGCTGCGTTCTCCCC
>CAYMGX010000123.1:0-12699 GCA_964390065.1 uncultured Fibrobacter sp.
TCTGTCATCTCTGCTTTCGCGTAAAGCACCTCACGCTCCTTAAGAACATCATAGAGCGCGTTGTGTCCCATAATCACCGTATCCATCACAAGCATATCATCAAATGCGAACTGATCCTGCCTGAGCACTGCAAGACGCATGTTCGAGCCTATTATTATTTCACCATTTGACGGTTCTATTTCGCCGGAAAGGATTTTCAGAAAGGTTGATTTTCCGGAACCATTTGCACCGATCAGACCATAACAGTTACCGGGTACAAACTTAAGATTGACATCTTTGAAAAGAATACGTTTACCAAATGAAAGCGTAATGTTATTGGCTGTTAACAATTTATACTCACTCCTGTTTGTATGAAACACGTAACGAGTGACAAGTGACCTGTTACGAGTCCTATACACTGCTATTACATCACATTACCAACCCGCCGCGTAAAGTGTAACCGTCTATTAGACATTCTTACACTAGCATGGTGTTGTCAAAATCCTATTTCTGTTCTCTTTTTGTAATTTTTGCCCACTCATCCTTAAGAGATACAGTCCTGTTAAAAACGACATTTCCGGCAGTCGTATCCGGATCAACACAAAAGTAACCAATGCGCTCAAACTGAAAACGATCACCAGCTTTTGCGTTTGCAAGCGATGGCTCAACTTTACAGATAGTATTTACTTTTAGCGAATCAGGATTAAGGTTGCTCAAAAAATTTCCATCCGGTGAAGTATTTGGATCTTCACTTGAAAAAAGTTTATCATAGAGCCGGACCTCTGCATTTTTTGCATACGCTGCCGATACCCAGTGAATCGTTGCCTTTGGTGAACGCCCGTCAGGTGAAGATCCGCCCTTTGTTGCAGGATCATAGGTACAATGAAGAACAGTAATTTCTCCGCTTGATGGATCCTTCTCGACACTGGTACAGGTGATAAAATATGCATAACGCAAACGTACTTCACGGCCCGGCGCCAGACGAAAGAACTTTTTAGGCGGCTCTTCCATGAAATCATCTCTCTCGATGTAAAGTTCACGGGAGAACGGAACTTTTCTGCTTCCCGCACTCTGATCCTCAGGATTATTGATAGCGTCAAGCTCTTCAGTCTGACCTTCAGGGTAATTGTCAATAATCACCTTAACAGGGTTTAACACCGCCATCGCCCTGAGCGCCTTTTTGTTAAGGTCTTCACGCAAACAATGCTCAAGAAGCGCAATATCAACAATACTATCACGTTTTGCGACACCAATGCGCTCACAGAAATTCCGTATTGATTCCGGTGTATATCCTTTACGCCTGAGACCTGCAAGCGTCGGCATTCTCGGATCATCCCAGTCGCTTACATACTTGTTCTTTACAAGTTCAAGCAGTTTACGTTTGCTCATAACCGTATAGGTAAGATTCAAACGCGCAAATTCCATCTGCTGCGGATGATATATTCCCAACTGATCAAGAAACCAGTCGTATAGCGGCCGGTGATCCTCATATTCCAGAGAACAGAGAGAATGCGTCACCCCCTCAATTGAATCCTCAAGACCATGTGCCCAGTCGTACATTGGGTAGATTTTCCAGGTAGTACCTGTTCTGTGATGCGGTGCATTCATGATTCGGTACATAACTGGATCACGCAAATTGATATTTGGACTTGCCATATCAATTTTCGCACGAAGCGTTTTTGATCCATCCGGAAATTCACCATTCTTCATACGTTCGAACAGGTTCAGATTCTCTTCAACAGACCGGTCCCGATACGGGCTGTTTTTTCCCGATTGTGTCAATGTACCACGATACTCGCGTACCTGCTCGGGTGTAAGCTCATCTACATATGCTTTCCCGGCCTTTATGAGCTGAAGCGCCCATTGATACATTTTGTCAAAATACGATGATGCATAAAAAAGATTGCTTCCCCAGTCAAAACCAAGCCAGCGGACATCCGCTTCTATTGCGTCAACGTACTCCTGCTCCTCTTTTGATGGGTTAGTATCATCATAACGTAAATTGCAATGACCACCGAATTCGTTTGCCATACCGAAATCAATACAGATTGCTTTTGCGTGGCCGATATGTAAATGCCCATTTGGTTCAGGTGGAAAACGTGTTATTACCTTTCCGCCGAATCTACCGCTTTTAATATCATCTTTTATTGCCTCCCGGATAAAATTAGACACAACCGGAGTTGACTCGCCTCCGTTTTCATTTTTTTTTATTGTACCAGGATTCTCCATAGTGTACCTTTACATTTTAGTAAATTCTTATTTAAATTCCATACTCGTTTTACATATCAATTGTTTTTGTAAACAAAACACATTTACATTTCATAATCAGCAACAGCACGATCAGTTCGTACTTTTCCAATAAACGCAGCCACTTTTTTGTGTTCAGGATGTTCCTGATACATGTCCAGATCCTGCTGTGATTTGAATTCAGAATACAGTGCAACATCCCATGCAGCATCAGATTTATTAACGTTAATGCCAACTTCAACCTTTACAATCTGAGGAATAGACTTTTTCAGTACCTCTATCATCTCTTTAATTTTCAGGGCATTCTGATGCTTTGATGCACCCTCTGCACTATCAGCCAGTTTCCATAGAACAACATGCTTTATCATGACATCATACCTTTATTATTAGTAACCCCTGATACTTCTATCTGTATTATTATGCAATTTTTTTAATCGCGTTTTCGATTCTCCGCAGCACAGTCTCTTTTCCAAACAGTTCCATCAATTCGAACAAACCCGGTCCGAAACTCACGCCACTAATTGACAAACGAGTAGGATGGATCAGCTGCCCGGATGATACACCTGCCTTCTCAGCAATTGTACGGTACAAAGCCTCAAGTGATCCATGTGAAAAATCATTTGATGCTGCAAGCTCCTTGTGAATCATCTCAAGGAGTGCTTTTGATGCTGGTGTAAAATTCTTCCTGACAGCTTTTTCTTCATAATCTACCGGATCGACAAAGAAATAGAATGTATTATCAGCAAGATCAGTCAATCTTTTTGATCTTATTTTCATCATGTCAACTATAGCAACAAGACGGGGATCAGACGAACTTGTCGTTGTATTAACCCATCCTTTTTCAACCCATACCGGCAAAACCTCGTTCATGATGACATCAGTACTGCACTCAGCCATATAGAGGCCATTCATCCATTCAAGTTTCTTTTCATCAAGAACCGATGCTTTCGGTGACACCTGATCAAGCGAGAATGCGTCAACAAGTTCAGCTTTAGGCATTTTCTCGCGATCATCACCCGGCGACCATCCGAGGAATGCAAGAAAATTAAACAGTGCTTCAGGAAGAAATCCTCCCCTTTTGTAATCCATCACCGATGCAGCACCTTTACGTTTTGATAATTTGCCGCCATCAGGAGATAAAATTACCGGCAGGTGCGCAAATTCAGGATGCTGCCACCCGAAAGCTTCATAAATAAGTACATGACGCGGCGTTGACGCAATCCACTCATCACCACGAAGTACATGACTGATTTCCATCAGATGGTCATCAACAACATTTGCCATATGATATGTCGGAAACCCATCAGTTTTAATAAGTACCAGATCGTCAAGAATATCACTACTGTACTCAATGTTACCCCGGATACGGTCATTAAAGGCAACTACTCTGCCTGCCGGAATCCTGAACCGGATCACATACGGCATTCCTTTATCAAGATTTTCCTGGATCTGTTCTTTTGAAAGATTTCTGCATGATTTATCGTAGCCGGCAGGTTGTTTTGCCTTTTCCTGAGCTTCACGTACAGCTGCAATTCGTTCAGGAGTACAAAAGCAACGATAAGCATGTCCCTTATCGAGCAGCTCCTGTGCATATTTTTTATAGATATCAAGGCGTTCGGACTGGACATATGGTCCGAAATTGCCACCAATCTCCGGGCCCTCATCCCAGTCGAGTCCCATCCATTTCAGGCTGTCATAGATCTCTTTGCATGCATTTTCAACAAACCGGTTCTGATCGGTATCCTCAATACGAAGAATGAATGTACCACCTGTTTTTTTTGCAAACAAATAATTAAACAACGCACTTCTTGCGCCACCGACATGTAAATAACCTGTAGGGGATGGTGCAAAACGAACCCGAATTTTTTTATCCATATGGCAGTAATGACCTTTTTCTTAATGTATCATTTTAATTTCAGAATCATAATATACGTTCAGCCGTGGTTCTCTGAAAAGCATGTTTTCACCTGATGATTTTTGAATATACGGATATTGATACATTTACTGAAAATCGATCGCTCAATCGAAAGATAGCACTTGCCTTTATTATAAAAATGTCTTATACTATAGAATATTCATTGAATTACCTGTTATCTCCACATTGTGTGTTACTTCATTACTATGCTGTCGCAGAACTATGATATCGTAAAAAAAATTAAAGCAACATAGAAACTACTTGAAAACGTACAAAAAAAAGGCTATTTTCATAACTCATTGTTATATATCTGTTTATATTGGCAATCCTGGAAACAGGCACTTTTTTTAGCCCTTTTGATATAAAAAAGGTATCTTATATATAGTAATGCTATTCATCAAAGGGAAAAAGTAGAATATTTATGCACAACAATGATGGCTTACAGATTTCAAAGACAGAATCGCATCATCCCGCTGGATTTGTAATTTCACAGGATAATGAAGATGAGGTTTTAATTGAGACATCAGGGCTGCAGAAGCAGAACTATGAATCCGATATAATTCTTCCTGATGGTACCCAGCCTATAATGCTTAGTTCGGGGCACATTTCGGGTATTCTTGGACATGGTGGTGCAGCAGTACTCTACGAAATCCGCAATAAAGAACTGGGGTTTTACAGAGCCGTCAAACTGCTCAGACCAAATCATACAGAAGAGAGTCTAATCCGATTTTTAAAGGAGTTTAAACTCTGTTCGCAGCTTAGTCATCCTAATATCCCTGTAGTGCATACTGTTGGAAGATGGAATGGACTTCCATTTATTGAAATGGAAAAAGTCACCGGCTTTTCTCTTTTGGAGATGATTACAAAATTTGCTCCGTTACCCGTTGCACTGGTTACAGCTATCGGCATTTCAATTTGTAAAGCACTTGATTATATTCACCATTGTAAATATGAAATTGACAATAAACACTACCATGGTTTCCTCCACCTTGACCTGAAACCATCCAATATCATGCTTGCAGATATTGGTGTGCTAAAAATACTTGATTTCGGGATGGCAACACCTATTCAGGATGCCCGTGAAGGACTTCACCCCGACTCAAGTATTGGAACGGCACAATATATTGCCCCAGAGATATTATTTAATAAATCCGTTCCTGATGCCCGCTCTGATCTTTTTTCATTGGGGTGTATCCTCTATGAACTGGCTACCGGCAGCCGCGTCTTCAATGGAACATCACCCGATGCAATAACGAAAATGCGAAAAAGCCACCTGGTGCCATCAATGAGGAGAATTGATAAAAATATACCGGATCAGTTGGCACGTATCATTGAGCGCTGCCTGTCGTTTGAAAAAACACACAGACCTGACGATGCTCTATCTGTAAAACAGCAGCTTGAGAAGGTTCATTATAAACACACAAAGGACTCTGCTGATGATATCATCGCACTGTATACATCAAAACGTAAATACAATGAACCATTTATTATCCCGTCTCCTCAAAAAAAATCACCGGCAGTATTCTTATATGCCGGAATAACCGCCGGTTTACTCCTGGGCGGCTTGGTTGCACTGAATGTATTTGTTAAACGTGATGATTTTTCGACGTTCAAATTGTCAGTCCAGCAGAGTCTGAATTCAGTGTTCCCGTTTGTTCCGGTAGATACCTCATTGTTGATTGAAGAACGAAACAAGAAACTGATTACCGAAATAGTTGACTCATTCCAGCTTGCAGATTTTATGATCTCCAGTGCATTTTATCAGGATAGCGCGGATATCGGATATCCTGAAATCATTAATGCATTAAAAAGCAAATGGATAAATCATGAGTATGATGCACTTAAGGCATATGTAGTAACTATTCCTGAGAAATTTTCTAAACGTAAAGAAGTTATTCTTTACACCTTGAGATCATCAGGCAGCAATGATCCGGAATTTGTTAATGCCCTTGATGCTGTTACCTTAAATGATGGTGAATATTACTTCCATACAGCACGCTACATGTTATCAAAAAAACGTTATGCTGAGGCTCTTGGATGTTTGTTAAAATCGGAGGAACTTCCAAGTGAGCTAATTGACAAAAGATCACTCGGTCTGGAGATCTTTCGTTACAGGGCAAGAATTTTAACAGCGGTTTTCCGAGACAATCCTCAAACTGAAAATCTTATTGTAGCAGTTAACGCATGGGAAACATTGTTGGCAATCCTGAAAGACAGTCCACATTTGCCACAAGCCAGGGAAGCCGTTAAAGAGAAAGAAAATCTTGCTTCAGAAGCAGCCTGGAGAGGAATCAGCTTTAATTAATGTCAGTTTGCGACAAGCCTGATTAGACATTGACAAATTATAATCAGTCGAATTCCATGCTGCTTTTTCTTCAACTGGCAGGATAAATAACAGAATTTAGTGGTTGCCGGATGCCATTTGCAAATACAGAAATATTATTTCCCCTTGCCCTATACGCTGAAACACATTTCAGGTTTTTTAGATGGATGCCAAGTCTTTTGTACAAACGTATCCCTGAAATAGTATTTGATTGTCCACGGCGAATAAATCCCCAATCAGATTTCCCTGTAACACTGATCATTAATGATACCATTTCCCGGCCTGTTTCACTTTGTGATATTTCTATTACTATTAATCAAATCGGCAGTAAACCGGTTCTATTTCAGTTTAATGATCTTTTACACTCTGAAATTAAGCATGATTTCTCAGATAATCAGACAGTTCACGTCATAATCTTAAAGCGGAACAGACTTCCAACCGGCACAATTTATATCAATTGTAAAGCATCTCTCCGTTATGGCAAAAAAAACATTGTTGTCTTTAACGACAACTTTACTACATCATCAAAGATACCTCTCTGCTGCCATATCAGTGATACGTATCCGCCGGGATATCCGGACTGTCTGTATGGCGATATGCATTTTCACTCGCAGTATTCACAGAGCCATGTCGAGTTTGGGCCTCCTCTGGACGCAGTTGATATAACAGCCAAAGCATCAGGTCTTGATTTTGTTGCAATCACCGATCACTCGTATGACCTGTGTTGTTCAATGGACAACTACCTCTCTGAGGACGCATCATTACAGCGCTGGAATTCACTTCAAAATCAGTTTAAAAAAAAACATGATGTTACGTTTCTGTGTGGAGAGGAAATATCATGCATTAACAGTACTGGTAACGTGATTCATCTTTGTGGAATCGGGATAAAAGAGTATATCAACGGATCTTCAGATGGAGCGCGAAGTAAAAGATTGTTCGGTGAAGACCTGTCGATTGACAAGGCAATCTCCCGGATTCATTCTCAGGGTGGAATTGCCTATGCTGCTCATCCCGGATCCCAAAAGACACTAATGCAGTTTCTTTTTTTAAACCGTGGTACCTGGACTCAAAAAGATATTGACACAAACGGGATCTCTGGTGTGCAGGCATTCAACGGGAGCTATAAAGGTGCCTGGGATCGTGGGAAATCGCTCTGGATTAATGCGTTACAAAAAGGAAAAAAACTTGCCCTGATCGCCGGAAATGATGCTCATGGTGATTTTAACCGGTACCGGGCAATTAAAACCCCTTTTATCAGTATTTTCGAAAACAACGATCGGTATATGGGATTTGGAAAAACCGGCGTGTATTCAACCTGCCGTTCAGAACAGTCTATTCTTGAATGTATCAGGCAGGGCAAAACGTTTATAACAACCGGCCCTTATGCAAATATATGTGATGCCCTGCATCCATCATGTTCCCTGATTTCATTCGAAAAGCTTGATTCCACACAAACAAATCTTCTACTGATTGTTAAATCTACCGGCGAATTTGGTTGTATCACACAAATCTCATTGCTTGCATACTATAAAAATGCAGATACAGAATCACAATTATTTGCGAAATACTACACCGGTAATTCCTTTGATATATCAGAGACAGTTACAATACCAACAGATAATATGCCCGCTTATATTCGTCTGGAGGTAAGTACTCTCACGACTGATAATCGGGTTTTTAAGGCTTTTACCAGTGCTTGCTATTATTGAGTTTTAAACTGATATGACAGATTGATAAAAGTTGAGCAAGCAGCTTTTCATATTCAACGAAACGCTTGGATCGTGCTTAACATGTCATACGTGATGTAAGAAAGACAATCGGACGGCCCTGATAACGGGTGTATATCAATATGCCCGCATTTGATCCCTTTGCCTTAAGCTTCCGGATCTCTGTATCAGGATCAATATCAACACCACGCTTCTTTATAATCAGATTCCCTATATCGTGTTTTTGAAGCATCGACTTTATGGCAGATTGATGCATTGTGCAGGAATCGATCACCCTGTACCCTTTTGCCCAGGGTTCATGTATAATCGTATCACCTGTCAAATAAGCGACTGCATTATCAAGTATCGAGAGTCCATGCATTTTTCCCCAATGACGATACAAATGGGAACGGATCATCACCGGTGATGGCTCCCAGATTATATTGCCGCACCCTGTATCAAGAGATACCGGAATCGATGCTCTGTCAGCACAATAGATATCGCCGGTATCAGCATGCACCGCACAACAATTTTCCTGAAATGACAGATGTGACCAATCACCAAGGAGCAGGACAATTTCGAGGCAATCCTTTGATGATCCCAGGAAGAGTTGTCGTGAGTTGACCGGAACAAGCTCATCAGGAAATGCCGGCGGAAGTTTAACCATAAGTCCGGTATAGTGTGATGCAATAGATTGCACCTGCTCCCATGATGGTGTCAGTTCGAGTTTCCGTTGATTTTGATTCCGGTCATTCCGGCGAGCCGGATCGATATGCGCAAAGGCAGCCTTAGTTGGAAATGTGAGCGCATCAGCCTGTATCGTAAGGAATTTTCTATTGAGCAGCTCGCCGTTCGTCTTAAACATAAACAAGCGGAATGGATCAAGATCAATTCCTATTACTGTATGCTTGTCTGATAAAAACAGTGAATCACCACCCATCCCGCAACACAAATCGGCAATAACAACTTTTTGTGGCCAGAGTCTGGTTTTCCATTCGCTCAGTAATCGTCCGGTTGACTGCTCATATGCAAGCCTATCGCAGAGCAACATATGCGAAATACCAAACTTGGATCTTATTTTATTAGAAAGTGCGATCCATTCGGTTATGCGGATTCTCTCTTCAGAAGTAAATTGTTCTGCGAGCTTGTTTGCCAGCAACAATGGTTCTAACCGTAAGTTCCCATACAACCTGATAGCATCCTGTGTTTTCTGTGCCCTGAAACACTGAGCCATCAGTAGTGCATTATTCCAATGTGATGCATTTAAGACGGAGGTCAAAGATAAGTCTGCCTGAATAAAGTGATAGATACACCAGGCTTGAAAATAAGTGCCGGATAGCTGCAACTGCTATAAAGTATTTGAGATAGAACCATGAACAGGAATTATTCGCATCTAAGGAGTGGTTGATGCGGTTACATCTCAGCAATGTTTCATCCGGAACGATCCGGATGAAACAAGGATTCATGTAATCAGTTTACTTTGCAACTGGATTTGCACTTACCGGCACGGTCTCCTTTTGCACTTGTACAACTATCACCACAGGCTTTTTTGCAATCCGCATATTTATCACATTTTTTGCTGCATGATGCCACGCTACATGTGCAGCTATCGTTACACGTGCAATTACCTGCAGTATCTTTACAGGTACATGATGCATCACATGTACATTTTCCATCAACAACACAGCTCACCTGTTTGCCGGCTTTTGCCGGGTGGCATTTCGCACCAGCAAATGATGAAAAAGTAACTGCCAAGATGATAAATAACGATATGGATAGAAGTCTCATTTACTATTTCCTTTTTTAAAAATTAACATTATCACACCAGCACATTCAAAAACGTACCTGAAGTTGTGCTGTCCAAATACATCAAACAAGTACAGTATGTTACCAATACAACCCCGAAATCAAATCCTTAAAGGTATTTGAAACGATGACTTGGTAAGCGAAGCGATGCGATTACCGGTTTTTATTTTCTGAATTTCAACAGCTCCTGATTTAATAAAATTCAAAGGCTGGAAATGCACTACTGCTGATGAATAGCAAAATCGCACAAAAATTTTCGAAACTGTTGTGGCAGAAACGCTCTGCTTATGACCACCAACATCGTCACTGTTAACATCACAGGTACATGATGAAAATACGGTACACTCTGACGGACAACAACCGAAACAGATTGACTGATAGCCCGATACCTGTGCATATACCTGATAATTGCTGAAAAGTAAAATCAGCGCAACGGAAAATAATGCAACAGTTTTTTTCATATATTTGTAATACACCCTATGTTTATCACATCAGTAAACATTTTAATCATAACTAACCGCAATACTACAAGGCACACTCATGCTACAATTTTTCATAACAAAATTTTAATCCGGATTGTCCAGCAGATAAGCAAGATTCATGACTTTATACTGGACACTCCGGGTTTAAGATACTAAAAACAACCGTATTATATGTCGTCATATATATTCGGATCAGTGCTATCAATATTGCAGCAAATCTCTATTAAAACATCTGCATTACAGATACATTAATTATGAATGAGGAGCATTATATGAAATGGACAATAAAATCATCACATTATATCATTAAGGACCGTTGGATCTCATTACGAGCGGATGAGTGCATAATGCCTGACGGGAGAATTATCGCACCATTTTATGTTTATGAGTATCCTGACTGGATTAATGTTGTCCCGGTAACAGATTCGAACGAAATAATCCTTATCAGCCAGTATCGGCACGGTATTCAGGATGTAATTCTCGAGCTTCCATCAGGTGTGGTTGATCCCGATGAAACTGATCCGTCGGTTACTGCACAACGAGAACTGCTTGAAGAAACCGGATATGAAAGTACCTCTTTCATCCCGCTAAGTAAGCTCTATCCCAACCCAGATAAACAGACAAACGCAGTACATGCATACCTGGCGCTTCATGCGATACAAAAACAGGAACAGACACTTGATGAAAGTGAGCAGATAGAGGTTGTAAAAGTTCCGATAAATGAAATACATACATTGTTAAGACATAACCGCATTCCTCAGGCAATGCATGTTGCGGCCCTTTTTCACGCTCTTACATATTTAGGTCAACGTTGAGCGATAACACAATGATAATTAAAGCGTTAAAGTGGAAAGAATATGTTATGGATTTATTTCCCCTGTAAAAAGGGTTACATGATTACCAACTGAGCCTGTAGAGCACCGGCTTCCTTAATTGCCTGCAGAATTTGAATTACATCTCTCGGCGCAACTCCCAGCGAATTCAATGCCTGCGCCAGATCAGAGACAGTAGTAGTCTGATCCAGAACCACCATATCGGCATCCTTTTCTTCAACAGCTAATTCAGAATTAGGAATTGATGCGGTCTGGCCCATAGTAAACGGTTGTGGCTGTATGACTTCCGGTTTGCTTACAATCTCCACTTTGACACTTCCATGTGAAACGGCAACCTCAGATATTTTAACATTTCCACCGGCAACAATGGTCCCGGTACGTTCGTTCACAACCACCTTTGCCTGTGAATAGACGTTAAAAGTAAGATTCTCCACTCTGGAAATAAATTCGACAAGACTCATATAAGGTTTTGTTGCATCGCTTGTTACAAGAGAATAATCAAGTACAATTGTAGAGGCATCAACCGCCTTTGCCATCATTGATGGATTATTTGTACCAAATTCTTTATTGATTGCATCAGACATTGCTACCGCTGATGTAAAATCGGGATTACTCAATGACAATGAAAGTTCTTTATTATCAAGTACATTAAACTCATACTCTTTTTGAACTATTGCTCCACCAGGAATGCGCCCGACAAGTGTGTGGTTTTTCTTTATTCGATTTAAACCGTTATCACGGATATCATACCCACCGGTTGCAAGCGGTCCCTGACATGTGGCATAAATAGTTCCATCACCCCCCTGAAGCGGCGTTATAATCAGGGTTCCTCCCTCAAGGCTTGTTGCATCACCAAGAGAACTGACCGTGATATCAAACCGTGTCCCCTTGCGTTTAAACGGAGTAAGTGTTCCCGTGACCATCACCGATGCGACATTTCTGATTCGCATATTTTTATCCTGAACCTCGATACCCATATTTTTAAGCATATTAATAATCGTCTGCTCGGTAAATACAGTCTGCGATTTGTCACCCGTTCCTGCCAGTCCCACCACAAGACCATACCCGACCAGTTGAACATCCTCAAGTCCGGTTATTGATGCGACATCTTTGATCCGCACATTCTGGGCACTGATTGAACCTACAAGAAAACATATTGATAATAGTAATGTTACGCGATTCATATAATTCACTGCCTTATAGTGATCTCACCCCCTGCCCCCCCCTCTGATCCTTCGACCGCTTCGATGCGTCGTCCCATAGGAAAGTGGTTGAGTTTGGAAGGTGGATATTTGTTTATTTTTTACTGATTACTAATCCTGCTGAATCAGTTGTTAATCATTACTGCATTGTTATTTAACCTAAAATCCGCAGTTGAATCGTGATGCTCTGCGCAAGCTATTGTCAC
>CAYMGX010000124.1:0-12551 GCA_964390065.1 uncultured Fibrobacter sp.
ATAATTGGTTCCAGTGCACTCACTGTTTTCCTCCACTTGTTACAGTTGTTCCAACAGGCTGTCCCTGAATACACTTTCTGAGATTACCTTTTTCAAGCAGTTTGAAAACGATAATATCAACGCCGTACTCCTGACAGAACGAGAATGCAGTTGCATCCATGACTTTTAGTTGACGTACGAGCGCTTCAGCATGTGTTAGCGTCTCAAAACGCACAGCATCTGGATTTTTTGCAGGATCACTGTCATACACGCCATCAACTTTTGTTGCTTTAAGAACTGCATCAGCGCCTATTTCAGCACAACGCAGTGCCGCAGCAGTATCAGTTGTAAAGAATGGATTTCCAGTTCCTCCGGCAATTACAACAACAATTCCCATTTTCATGTATTCAATTGCGAGATCCGGTGTAAAGTACTCACCCGCTCTGTCACAATGAACCGCAGTCAGTACTCTTGCAGGAATCTCCCGTGCTTCAAGATACTCTTTGATCGCAATGGAATTGATTACTGTCCCGAGCATTCCCATTGTGTCACCTGCCACCCGGGATACCCCTTCAGCAGTTGCGCCACGGATAAAATTTCCGGCACCGATTACAATTGCAATCTCAACACCATCCTGATATACTTCGGCGATATCATCAGCAACCTGACCTGTTATCTCAGGATCAATCCCAAAGCCTTTACTTCCGGCAATTGCTTCACCGGATAGTTTAAGGAGCACTCTCTTATATTTTGATGCCATAGTAATTATTCTGCGCCACGTTCCATACGAACAAATGAGATAACTTTAATTTTTGAAGCAAGTTCTTTTTCTGTTTCAGCAATTCTCTGTGCAATGCTGATCTCAGGATTTTTTACAAATGGCTGACCGACAAGTGTAACTTCCTGAAAAAACTTGACAAGCTTGCCCTCAACGATCTTATCCCAGATTTTTTCCGGTTTACCGGATGTCTGAGCCTGCGTAAAATAGATCTCTTTTTCTTTTGCAATAACTTCAGGACTGATCGCATCAGAATCCGTAGACATGGGGTTTGATGCCGCAACCTGCATTGCAAGATCTTTTCCGAGGTCTGCCATTGCTGCAGAATCAAGACCGGCAGTTGCACTTAATTTTACAACGACACCGATTTTACCGTTACCGTGGTTGTAGGTAAAAAGCTTCTCATTCGCATTTGTTGTATCAACTTTTGCATATCTGCGGAACATGATATTCTCACCGATTTTACCGATAAGCTCAGTCACACGTGCTTCAATAGTGATATTTCCCATTGATGAAGCAACAAGTGCTTTAGCAGCCGTGATATCAGCAGGTTTTTTCTCGATAAGAACATTTCCAAGAGTATCAACAAATGCCACGAAGTCATCATTACGGGCAACAAAGTCAGTTTCTGAGTTCACTTCATAAACGCATGCGGTTGTTGCATCAGAAACGATAGTGACTTTACCCTCTTTGGCAGCTTTATCAGCGCGTTTTACCGCTGTAGCCTGACCCTGCTTGCGAAGATTTTCGATTGCGACAGTCATATCACCGTTAGCATCGATGATTGCCTGCTTGCAGATCATCATTCCAAGGCCGGTTTTGTCGCGAAGTTCTTTTACTACAGCTGCAGATACTTCCATTTTTTATATACTCCTTTTTTTTATTCTATTTTAATGAAAAAAGAATGGGATCTTATCGACCGCCATTCTTATAAAGTAAACCTGAAATCAATTGTGACTGGTTTTCAGGCGATCATTCTTCTTCAGTGAATTTCACAACTTTTTTGTGAACTACACGATGTTTTTTTGCTGCTGACTTTGAATCATCGGCATCCTCTTCATCATCAAACTTGCTCTGTTTTTCAGCTTTCATCTCGGCTGAGATGTCTTCAGGTTTGATTTTGTCACTTACTTCAATAATCGCATCAGCAACAGCTCTTGTGATAAGCTGCACCGACTTGATTGCATCATCGTTTCCAGGGATTGGGAAATCAACACAATCAGGATCACAGTTTGTATCAACAATTGCACCAATCGGAATATGAAGGCGACGGCCTTCGGAAATTGCAATATGTTCTTTAATTGTATCAACAACGAAAATAAGTGATGGCAATCTTCTCATATTCCTGATACCTTCAAGCACAGCAAGAAGTTTTTCTTTACGCTTTGCGAGAAGCATACGTTCTTTTTTAGGAAGTGCATTAATTGTGCCATCGTTTTCCATCGCTTCGATTTTGTCGAGCTTGGAGATACTCTGACGAATTGTCTGGAAGTTTGTGAGCATTCCACCAAGCCAGCGTTCGGTAACAAATGGCATATTGCAGCGTATAGCTTCTTCCTTAATACAATCACGAAGCTGTTTCTTTGTTCCAACAAAAAGAACCTTGCCGCCTTTACCAACTTCTTTTTTTACTTTTACAATAAGCTTTTCAACATTCTGAAGAGTCTTGTTGAGATCGATAATATAGATGCCGTTTTTAGGGCAAAGGATAAAACGTTTCATTTTCGGGTTCCAGCGTTTTGTCTGGTGACCGAAATGGGTTCCTGCCTCGAGAAGATCCTGAAGCGATAATGAAGACATTGTGACTCCTAACATGTAAGTTGGGTTAATCAACCACGAATTATCATAGCGGAAGAATACCATTCCAATGGAACAGCACCCATCTTCCGCTCAAATCGTGTGATACTATGAATATATCGGATATAATTAACGTTTCGAGAACTGGAATCTACGGCGGGCACCGGCCTGACCGTATTTTTTACGCTCTACGACGCGTGAATCTCTGGTGAGAAAACCACTTTTACGAAGTAATTTGTGGTACTCATCGTTGACCAATGCAAGTGCACGGGAAATTCCAAGTCTGATAGCACCTGACTGTCCGCTCAAACCACCACCGCGAACACTTGCGACGATATCATACGATGATGCAACCTGAAGAAGATTCAGCGGCTGTTCAACATCCATTACAAGTACATCGCTCTTCAAATATTCAAGCAGAGGTTTGCCATTGACTGTGCGCTCACCCTTACCCGGGCGAATGATAACTGTTGCAATCGCGTTTTTTCTTTTACCGGTCGCAGATAATCTGTTGTCCAAAATGACCAGCTCCTTTTCAATAGCTCTTATTTAAGGTTTAACTCTTTGGGCTGCTGCGCGGTATGAGGATGACTTGCGCCAGCATACACATGAAGCTTACTCATGATCTTTCTGCCGCGAGCATTCTTTGAAACCATACCATGGACCGCATGAATGAGAATCTTTGATGGGTCCAGTGCAAGCTGTTCTTTAAATGAACGGAACTTTCCACCACCTGGATAGTGTGAATGACGGAAATACTCTTTTGTTTCCGGTTTTGTTCCAGTCAACTTAACTTTTTCTGCATTAACAATTACTACAAAGTCACCATGATCCTGATTTGGCGAGTAAGCAACCTTACCCTTTCCGATCAATACCTGTGCAACCTTTGAGGCAATGCGTCCAAGCGAAATGTCAGTTGCATCTACAACATACCAGTTACGCTTGATTGACTTTTCGTCTACTACTACTGTTTTCATGGCTGTACCATCCTCAAATACTGAGTACATTCAGATTTTAAAAATTAGTCATGAGAATATAAAATAGTGAAATTGAGATGTCAACAAAGATTATTGTTTTTTTATTTCTTCCCGATCGTCGACATCACGCTTCAATTTCAAAACCAGAAGAATAATAATGACCGGTATGGAATATACACTAAGACTGTGAAGGAAGGAATAGTGCAATTGCATTTTCTGAAATAACTTTAACAAGCCCACCACATTTTCGCAAAAGAACATACCCCATTGACCCGGCAGCAACCCGATCAAGCTCAGAACCAAACACACCTGCATGCGATGCATTCCCGTTCTGATCAATTTCAACCAGAATTTTTACATAATTACAATCGAGCCTTGGAATATCTTCCGGAACATTATCAGCATTTGCGATGTTGAACGTAATCGATCCAACATTTCCGACAGATTCGCGTATCAGAAAAAGTATCGAACGAATAATATGGCGCGCATAATCAGGATCAATATCAAGATTTGCAATCTCACCGACCTTAAAGTCCATTGCTATGGTGCGACTGGCAAACAACTCCTCAGCGGCTTCCTTAAGTATCACATCGGTATTTAACACTTTTTTCTTCATTGATGATGTCAGCCCGATATTTGCAAGCTGTTTCAACACCTCAACTGCACTTTCAACGCACGTTTTGATGGCCTCCATGCTTGATTTGAATTCTTTTCCATGCGCCATCTGCATCTCCATAAGCTGAAGATTGCCATAAATACCCGTAAAAAGGTTACTGAATGTATGACGCATCGCACTGGAAAGAAGTTCATAAGGATTATAATGACGCTTTTTATCTATCAGCGCTAACGCTTCTTCATCCTGCATACAATCGAATATAATCCCCACAGTTCCCTGAAAATTATGCATGTCCGATGATGTATGCTGGCCGGATGCATTTACATTACAAAAAACAGGCTGTTTATCACCGTTGGTACTCTTTTTACCAAAAAGACGCATCCGTAAATCAGTTGTTCGACGGGGAGGTGCCCGACGTTCATCAAACAGTTTCGGTGCTCGCTCGTTACCTGTAGAAATACCTGTAAATTTTGGAAGTATATAATCCCTGCTCACTGACGACAAATCGTCAGGATGCACAATATTACTAAAATGAAGACCAATCAACTCCTGTGGTTCGTAACCCAGTACATCGGTAACATTCTGACTTATATAGGCAAAGTGTCCCCGCTCGTCGAGTGCATAAACCACCCCGGGAAGTGTCTCCACCAGTGTTTTGTAATGGAGATCCATATCATTAAAAAGTATTGAATAATCTGACAGAGTAACTTGCTTGTGTTCCACATAGGCCTCTGTTTTTAAATTACCAGTGCTGAACTATCCCGACTTTCAGCAAAAAGCCACTCTCCCCAATTTATCCAAATACCAAATGATTGACTTTTTGTCCTGTCACTTTTGAGATACTATATCCTACCACCAACACACTACCTTGTCATTAAAAAAATTAAATTTTTTTAAACTTTATACGAACGCCTGCACAACTGAACGCATTTTTCTTTTTTTTGCGCAAGAAAACACGAAAGAACACTCTATTTTCAATGTTTTACAATTAGTTTTAAGCAGCGATGTTTGATATGGAGTATTTCTGAACAAAACGATTTACACACTGCGAAAACCGCGACGGGTTTACCGCATCATTCTAATAAAAAGAGGACCATTGGCGCTGTTTTCCTGAAGCATCTTATCAAGAGAGTAAATAGAGTCATTCCTGTTAAAAGTAATCTCTTTTACTTTAGCACCTTTGGCATTATAAAGGATCGCTTTTTGAAATCCATGAAGCGAATTCATATCAGGCCGGCTACCCATTACTGATGTAAATGCAATATCTCTGGTTATTGATTGCCCGGAGACTTTCGCAACATCCTTCATTACTGCAGAACTGCCTTGATCAGCATGAACAATAGTCAGATGAACACAGAAAAAGCACACATACAAAAGCGCACCTGCAATAATCCTGTTTTTCATTCGCCCCCGCATTGTTTATAACTGACAGCAATCTATACGATTAATATACTAATAAAATGCTGATAATGAATAAAAATTTTTATTCATTCACTATCAGCATTATCGGCATTTCAAAAAAACCTTAGTTTGAACGGTATGCAAGCAGTCGCTTACTGCGGGAAGAGTGCTTTAGACGGCGCAATGCTTTTTCTTTAATCTGACGAGCCCGTTCACGTGTAAGGTTAAAACGCTGCCCGATTTCTTCAAGGGTATGTGATGTTTCCTCACCGATACCAAAATACAAACGAACGACCTCTTTTTCCCGTTCACTAAGCGTATCAAGTGTTTTTGAGATCTCATCCTGAAGTGATACTTCCATAAGACCGTTGTCCGGCAGTAATTGATCCTCATCCTGAAGAACATCCATAAGCCGGCTGTCCTCACCATGCTGCAAGGGAGCATCAAGGGACATATGGCTGTTACCGATCTTAATCGTTTCCCGAACTTCAGAGATATCAATTTTTAGTTCTTCCGCCAATTCTTCAACATTTGGAAGACGTCTGAACTTTTGCTCCAGTTTACTCTGCATCTTACCGATTTTGTGAATAGTGCCAACCCTGTTCAGAGGCAATTTAATAATGCGGGACTGTTCAGCAAGGGCCTGAAGAATCGCCTGGCGAATCCACCAAACAGCATATGAAATGAATTTAAAATTCTTCTTTTCATCAAATCTTTTTGCTGCTCGTATTAAACCAAGATTCCCCTCATTTATCAGATCGCTTAGTGGCAAACCCTGATTCTGATAATTGCGTGCGACACTGACAACGAAACGAAGGTTTGCATTTACAAGCTTCTCAAGTGCCTTTTTATCACCTTTGCGGATTTTAACTGCAAGCTTGGCTTCATCTTCAAGAGAAAGACTTTTATTTTTTCCAATCTCACGTAAATAAAGCGCTAACGACCCCTCTTCAGGAAGAAACTGCGTTTTCTCCATATACCTGCTTTCACCTCAATGTACTTCCAAATTTATCCTGTGATTTCAGGAATAAAGCTTCTAAATATACCAAAGTTCACATCTATAGTGCAAGACAGCACCGAAATGGTTTGGTTGAAACACAATAATTATACACTAAAAATAAGCTTTAAAAAAAAAAATCAATACAGCGATTTACTAATTCTGAGCAACAATCATTCTATCATTATGAATTTAAAGCACTTTTGACACATAGAATTTTCTTTCAATTAAACTTGAGAAGCTTATTTAGCACTTCTTTTTTGACATTGTGCTGAGCAAATTGTATATTAGGCAATTATTTTTTAACTTTCTGGAGGAAATATGTCCAAGACTTGTGAAATATGCGGTAAACACCCACGTTCAGGATGCACCATATCACACGCTCATAACGTGAGCAAACGCATTTTCTATCCGAATCTTCGATCAATTAAAACACTGGTTGATGGAACTGCCAGGACAATCAAGATTTGTATGAAGTGCCTTAAAGCTACTGCAAAAAGCAAATAAGTAAAAATATTAGCCCTTGATTATTTCCGGGGCTATTTTTACTTCAAAAGCTGTATGTATTCCGCCATAGTACGGTTTTTATTTCCTGAGATTTTTCAGACCTTTTCAGACCTTTATACTATTGGCCTGAGTGTAATCTATTAGTGTTTAGCGCCTGACAATTCCGGTGTTTTCAATTCCCGATGCTCCTGTGAGGGCGACAACAGGTTCCTGAGTATTTTCCTTGCAACGTTTTTGGACGTGTCCTATTTCGTAATGTTTTATTTTTACAATCGGATTAAACCATTTTTGAGGAATGAAGCGTATGTGTTCAACATTAAAGGTATCTGCTGTGACACTTTTATTTGGACTGATTACAGGCTGCACCATGGACAATCTCTCGTCACAGCTGATCGGGCACTATAGCGGAATTAATCCCTGTAATGACTGCCCCGGCATCCTCGTTGACCTCAATTTAAAAGACAAAGCCCAATATCATGCAACCTTCAAATTGATGGAACGAAACATATCAGACAAGGAAAGCGGCATCTGGAAAATTGTCACCGATGAAGATGCTGCAGGGAAACAAATTCAGGTTCTTAAGCTTGCACCCTTCAAATCATCATCAAATGTACTCTATCTTCTTAAGAATAATACGACACTGCAGCTTCTTGATTCCCTGAAGCTACCCATCCAATCATCTGCGCTTAAAAAGAATGTTCACTGAGCGGAGTAACTACCCTTGTGCATCAATTAAGAGATTGTCAGGACCAATTAAAGAACATAAACAGGAGGTATCAATGTTTAAATATTTTCAATCACTACTTCTGGTTACGCTGATCTGCAGTGTAACCAACGCGTCGGAGAAACTGAGGGACTTCAGTGGTCAATGGTGTGCAAATGACATGGGGTTAATCATGATATTTGATTCCAATGATTCAATGCAGGTAAAAAGCACTTCCGATTCTTCATTTCAAGGGAAAGGTACCTACGCAAAAACCGACACTACTTTTTCAGCTACCATGAAAAACGATAACATCGTCATTAAAATGAACTTCAGATATCGATGGAAAAACGATACAACAATTGAAGCGATGCCGGAACTTTTTACGGTCAGTGATGAGCCGGTGGAATCTCCAAAAGAATGGAAGATCATGACCCGGTGCGGACAAAAAAAGCCGTGACCGGTAATTCGAGAATCACAATCAGGGTTTGATAAATATTGGATTACGCTGAAAGTAATGGCAAATAGTAGATTTTTAGTTTAAGCGTTTTTCCAACATTGACGTGTGCAACTTTTTTACAGAAATCAGACAATGAAAATTACCTTTATCTATCCCAAATTTGACAAATTTCTCGAAACGTATCCTGAGCTTGCAGAAATGCCTGCAATTGCAGCAACATGGGCATACAGAATGCCTCCGGCAATGGGAATTCCTATCCTCATTAACATTACACCACCAGATATCCAGTGGCGGATTATTGATCAGAATATCGAACCGATGGATTACGACGATAACGCAGACCTTTTTGCGATCAGTTTTTTTACGCCACAGGCTGCATACGCCTATGCAGTTGGTGATGAACTTGTGAAGTGTGGAAAAAAGGTGATTATGGGTGGTATGCATCCAAGCATGATCCCCGAAGATGCATCACTGCACTGTACAAGTATCTGTATCGGTGAGGGTGATACGGTATGGCCAGAAATAATCAGTGATTTACGAAATAATACACTTAAAAAAGAGTATCGTGCCGCTGAACCTCCAAAGCCCGAAGAAATAATCTCGCCTAAAGCCGGAATTTTTGACATTGAGGATAAGTACGACTGGCATGCATCACTTTTGTCAATTACCCGCGGATGTCCGTTCGGGTGTGACTGGTGCAATGTACCTATCTATCAGAGTAATAAAATCAGGTTACGTCCGATAGAGAATGTGGTTGAGGATATCCGGAAGCTTTCCGGCAAAGAATTTTATATTACTGACGATATGATCATGCTTAACAGACCGAGAATTCAGGCCTACATGATGGACCTGTGTGAAAGAATAAAGGATTTCAAGGTAAACATGTTTCTGTCGTGTTCACCTGCGATGAACAGTGACCCTGCCTACTTCGATGCAATAGCAAAGGCTGGAGCCAAAAGTATGTACACCGTATTTGCAAGTGATCCGTTCAGTGCCCGGTTCTATGCACGGCATCCCGGAATATGGGATCGCACAGTTGATCTTGTCAAGCAGCTTGAGGATCGGGGAATCAGGTTCTTTGGATCATTTGGTGTAGGATTCGACACATGTTTTGAGGATCAGTTTGACCTGATTCTTGAATTCTGTCATAAAGCACAAGTAAAGACAGCGGAATTTTTCATTGCAACACCATTCCCCAATACCCCTTTCTGGCATCAGATACAAAAGGACAACCGGTTCATTACACGCGACTGGAAAAAGTTTAACTGTGCGAATGTGGTTTTTCAACCAAAACATACATCACCGGAAGCGTTACGTGACGGATTTGTCAGGTTATGGAAAGAGTTTTTCAAGAGTGCGAACCACGAGATTGCGCTCAGCTCGTTCCATCAGAAACTTGACAACATTCTGAAATCGCGCGAATTTTCTCAGGATATAAAGGACGCAGTTGCACGGGGCATGCGCAATGCGGGAATTGCATCACGGAGCCAGTAGAAAATACCGGCCATGAATGCATGCTGTACTGATGTGGATACTACGTATCGCACCATGTGCCAGCAGCAAATTGAATACTAAAATATTTGACAAATTATAAACGGGAGTACTTTGTGAACAGAAAAGCAATTGTAACCGGTGGCTCAAGAGGTATTGGTGCTGCTATAGTTGAAACGCTTGCAAATGAGGGCTACGATGTAGCATTTTCTTACGTGTCAAACAAAGATAAGGCAGACGCTATTGTCAGCGCACTATCATCGAAGGGTGTTAAAACAGCAGCCTTTCAGGCGGACATTGCAAGTTTTGAATCGGCACAAGCTTTTGTCAACAATGCAAAGGAGTTCCTTGGTGATGTCGATGTACTCGTTAACAATGCAGGGATCACCCGCGACAAAACGCTCTTTCTGATGCAGCCTGATGAATGGAATGCAGTTATCAATACAAACCTCACCGGATACTTCAATGTTACACGGAATATTGTTGGCTATTTTCTGAAAAACAAGCGGGGATGCGTTGTCAACATTACATCAGTAAGCGGCCTTGTCGGGATCGCCGGACAAACCAATTATTGCGCATCAAAGGCTGGCATCATTGGCTTTACACGCGCGCTTGCAAAAGAGGCTGCCCGTGCGGGAATTCCGGTAAACTGTGTTGCCCCAGGTTTTGTTGATACTGAAATGACGCAGGCGATCCCGGAAAAGCACCTTGATGAGATCAAAACAATGATCCCGATGCGCAGAATGGGTAAAGCGCAGGAGATTGCCGATCTTGTGTCGTTTCTGGCATCAGAAAAGGCAAAATATATCACCGGACAGGTTTTCACCATCGACGGCGGATTAACAATATAATGCGACATACGAATTGTGATGTACGTAGTAAGGGCGAATAATGATTCGCCCTTACGTTATCAAAAAAAATCTCACAATCAAAAAACAACCATCCGTGCACAATAATTCAGGAGCATGCAATGTTTGACATAAAAGAAATCATGGACTACGTTCCCCACCGGTTTCCATTTCTGCTTATCGACAGGGTAACAGCGTTCAAAGAGAATGAATCGGTAACTGTCCTTAAAAATGTTACAATCAACGAAGCACAATTCCAGGGACACTTTCCCGGTAATCCGGTTTTACCCGGAGTATATATAATTGAGAATATGGCACAGGCGGCCTGTTTTCTTCTTTCAAAATCAGCAGGGGGTCTTGTTGAGGATGCAGTCTACTATCTTGGAAAAGTTAAAACGATCCAGTTTATGCATCCGGTGTTCCCCGGAGATCAGATGATCACCACTGTTGCAATTGAGAAAAAATTTGGTGACAGTGCCATGGTAAATGCAAAATCGTTTGTTGATGGGAAGGTTGTCGCGAAGGGTGACCTTATGTTTGGCATGAAACGGGGTAAATAAAGCCAGATTTATCCCGGGAGTTTGTCAGCGCGCTCTTGAGGTTAACACTGTCAGGTGATACGTTGTATTATCCGATAAATTTCAAAAGTCACAAAAATAATTTTTTTAGAGACTTTTGAATATTCTGGGTTGGCATTTTTTGACCTATTAACTATATTATCGATTCTTATTAAAACTTATCCCTTATTACAGTCAAGGGACTCAATACATCTATGAGTGAAAACAGAGTAGTTATTACAGGTTTAGGGTTGGTCACTCCTATAGGTACAGGAGTAGAAAAATTCTGGCAGGCGGCGCTGAAAGGTACAAACGGTGTTCGTCCTCTTCAGATATTTGATCCATCAGAGTACAGAACAAAAACCGGCGGCGAGGTCCTCGATTTCGTAGCTGAAGAGTATCTCAAACCTGAGGATATTGCCCGGATGGGCAGGTCGAGTCAGTTTGCAGCAGCAGCGGCATCAATGGCACTTAGCGATAGCGGTTTTGATACGTCCAAAGCCGATCCATATCGCCTTGGTGTTAGTATGGGTACAACGATGGGTGAACCGCAAATCCTTGAAAAAGGTATAAATATTAAGTATAAGACGGGCAATTGCCATGATATTCCTTCCGATCTTCCACGGCAATATCCATGTGGATCTATTCCTGCAAATATCGCAAGAATTTTTGGCTTTAAGGGACCTCACCTTATTGTGCCCACGGCATGTGCGGCAGGGAACTATGCTATCGGTTATGCCTATGATCTGATACGACTTGGAAAAATTGATGCTGCATTTTGCGGCGGAAGTGATCCATTTTCCGGAATAGCGTTTACCGGTTTTAACCGGCTGCTTGCAACAACACCGGACATTGTCCGTCCGTTCGATCTCAACAGGTCTGGTATGGCAGTCAGTGAAGGTGCTGGGGTACTTTTTATTGAGCGACTGGATAAAGCTCTTGCTCGGGGAACCAGAATTTATGCAGAAATCATCGGTTATGGCCTTGGATGTGATGCATTCAAAATGACCATTCCAGATCCAACCGGAAGCGGTGGAATCCTTGCACTTAATCGATCAATAAAGAACTCAGGCATTTCTTTTGATGAGATAGACTATATCTGTGCACATGGAACAGGTACTGGTGAAAACGATAAGTCAGAAACACTTATTGTAAAAGAAGTGCTTGGAGAGAAAGCCAAAACAACACCGGTTACATCTTTGAAATCAATGCTTGGGCACACAATGGGAGCTGCATCAGCAATTGAAGCGGCAGCTTGTGCACTAATGATTGAACATCAGGTTGTACTTCCAACAATCAACTACGAAACTCCTGATCCTGAATGCGATCTGGATTATGTACCAAACACGCCAAGAGAGATGAACCTTGATGTCGCTATCTCGAACGCATATGCTTTTGCAGGTAATACATCATCCATAGTTCTCAGAAAATACAAAGGAT
>CAYMGX010000125.1:0-283 GCA_964390065.1 uncultured Fibrobacter sp.
ATACTTAACATATATTTCCGAATTCCAGAATCTGTCATCTAACCCCTTTGTTTTCAACCATTCTTCCTCTGTTTCTACCTGCGTATAGCTAATTCCTTTTTCTTCAAACCTTCTTGTATTATTTAGGAATTGCCCATATGGAGAGTAAATGAAAACTTCACTTGCACCCTTAGTCTCATTTAAGACCCTTTCATTACGCGCTTTTCCTTCGATGGAGTCTGTTATATACATATACCCTACTATGAATGAGTTTATGAAAAACACTGATAACAGGAATTTCGGA
>CAYMGX010000125.1:293-12529 GCA_964390065.1 uncultured Fibrobacter sp.
CTTTGTTACCAACAATAAAACTATAAACCATAATTGCAGACGGGATAACATACAATAAAGGTACATATCTAGCCCAGAAAGCATCTCTCATCATGATGTATGTAGCCAATGAACAAATTCCTAACAAAATAAATAGATAAACAAAACCTGCTGTTCGTCTCTTTACGATTAGTTGCAGAAGAACAAGTCCTGCTACAACACAAATCTCCATAAAATAGAAGCCATAACCACCTGTCCTTGGATCAGCATATCTATACAAATCAAACATTTCTCCAGAGGTCGTAAATGGTATTCTAAACTTCAAATCCTCCCCATCATGTTTTAACAAGAATAATGAGATAACTGATCGTCTGATATAACCAACTTCTTTCAAATCTTCTGGTGTTTGGGTAGTTCGTATATCACGTGTATTTTCACCTGCAAGTGGATAAAAAGGATGTCCGTTCTCTAAAGTGTTTCTAACATAAGGGTTGAATCCGACAAAAAGTATTCCCATCAACCCGGCAAAGCCACATATTAAAAAAGTTTTAAAGAAAAGCCCTTTTCTTTTACGAATTAAAGTGGCAATCAAGACAGCGACACTTAATACGCCTGCAAATACTATTCCTGTGAATTTCAGATTTACAATTATTATGACCAATGAGAACCATAATGCAAATGAGACTTTTTGTTCATTCCGAGCCATTAAAATCCCCGCACAGATTAGCGCAACAATGGAAACAAATAGTTGCCCATCTACATAATATGAGAACATCTGATAAATTGTGACAGGATTTAAGACTACTGCAAGAGAAATTAGTGGTGCAATAAATCTAGAAATATTCTTGAATGTCCAAAGCGTTCCAGTTAATAAGAAAAAACTCCCAGATATAAACAATAGATTAAACATTTTTCCAGACTCTATTAGCTGAGTAATTATCACAAGCGAGGATGCCAAAATCTCAGAAGCTTTACCATAATGTTGCACCCAAATACCAGAATAAGAGGTGTTCGTAACATTCTCGAAGAATGGGTTCCAGCTTGAGTTTGTTAATAAAAGAATCGCACTCTGATGATACTCTTGTCCATCCCATGACACATCAAAAAAGTACGAGCCGACAAGATAAGCACCTATATAAATCAGGATAAGAAATATAATACCAAAATATTTTTGGTAAATAGTCCATTCTGTAATCTTCTTTCTCTCTAGAAAATAAATCAAAACCAAACTTCCAAGCAAAGATACCGGCAATACAAAAATATTCATTGGAAGATGCAGCACAAATAGTATCGAGGATAAAAGAAGAACAAATCCACACATGATAAATATTTGATAACCAGCAGAAAGGAAAAGTTCTGAGAAAAAGCTTCTTGTGCAAAATTTTTTGTTTGCTGATTTCATATAAATGTTTTTATCATATATAATATTTGAACACAATGCGAAAAATGATAATTTTAACATCAACTATATGAAAGATTTTGTTAAACTTCTACGAGTAAAACAGTACGTTAAAAATCTTTGCCGGTATGATTGCTATTACGCTATCCGGTATGATAAGTTCATCATTTGCGGCAGTTGGTGAATCTGCAATTATTACCCTGGTTTTTCCTCCAGGCGCACGTGCCACCGCACTTGGTGAGGCATTTACCGGACTTAGTGATGATGCAAATGCGACATTTTTCAACCCTGCCGGACTTGGCCAGGCACCCCTTGCCAATTCCTGGAAACTTCACATGAAAAATACCGACAAGGTGTTTACGTCAATTGCTGCAAAAAAACGGAAAGATTTCAGCGGAAAAGACATGATATGGCTTGGAACAAACAAGGGTCTTCTTCGTTACAACGGCAGAGCATGGCAGGAATATGAAAGTTACCTGATCGAGCAAAGGGATGATTTGCAGAGCATTGCATCAAAGTTTCTTAAAATTGACAATGACAAACTGAAAAATGATGCGATCTGGTCAATTATGACTTTTAACAAGTTGTCTCAGAAGCACTATGCATCATGTAAAGATCTGCTTTTGACAGAGTTCCAGAACCGTAGCCTTGAAGATGCCGCAAAAAAGGCAGATTCACTTGCACGCGAGATTACGCTGCTATCATCATTGGAACGAAGTGCTGCAAAAATATATGCAATGATCTCTCCAAGTGTCGATTCATTGCGTGCAGATACGCTTTCAGATCAACTGGCAACAGTGTTTACCGCTGTAGATATAACATTCAAAGATATTGACGAATTGAAAATTCCTTTCTCAATCGCAACAACAGACAGTATTACCTGTTTGACCATTGATAACTCTGAACGTCTGTGGGCTGGTACGCAAAACGGTCTATGGCGTTACAGCAACAATGAATGGAATCTTTACACTGTAGCTGACGGATTGCCATCAAATAATATTACATCCCTGACCACTTCACAAACAAGTAAAATGGCAGTCGGTACCGACGCGGGTATCGCAAGTTATGTTGATGGTCAGTGGAAATCACTTGATTCATCCGATGGCCTTCCCGCTAATTACATTAATGCTATCACCTATGGTTTAGACAACGCACTCTATGCTGGAACTGATGTCGGTCTTGTTAAAACTACCGATTCAACAATTACTGTATTTGATACATCGAATGGTCTCCTTTCAAATGAAGTCCGCTCTCTTTTCTTCGATTCTCAGGATCGTCTCTGGATCGGTGGAGATAATGGCGTAACGATTTCTACACAATCAGCATGGAAACGGTTCAAATTTCCAGAAAGTAAAGTTGTCTCATTTACAGAACACAAAAAAGGCAACATCTGGATTGCAACAAACAAAGGTGTTATCAGCTACGAGGCTGGTAAAACCGAAACAGATAATAACGGAGTTACAAGAGAAGGTCCGCCGGAATGGAAGTCGTTCCATTCAAAGAACGTACTTGCCGATGACAACGTTAAGGGCCTTATTGACCATGACAACGATATCTGGATCGCGTCCGGTAAAGCTGTTAATCAGTTCGACAATGCGCAGCGTCAGGTGTTTCTTTTTTACGAAACACTGCTTCCCGAGTTCAACATACCCGATCTCTGGCATGCGTATGCTGCATTTGTTTATCCAACACAGGACTGGGGTACTATTGGTGGATTTGTCAACTATATCATGATGGGAGAAAATGCGGTTGTTGACGCAATGGGACATGAGGGGGAAACTCGCAAATCATGGGAAGGTGTATTTGGATTATCCTACGGACTTTCGCTTAAGGAAGATTTTTCAATCGGTCTTAATGCAAAATATGTGCACAGTGCCCTTGCACCAGGTCTTGATGAAGGTCAGGGAATTGGTCAGACATTTGCCATTGACGCAGCGCTGTTAAAGCGTAACCTTTTTATAAAGAACTTTGACCTTGGTTTTATGCTTCAGAATATGGGACCGAATATATTTTATATGGATAGATCCAATCCGGATCCGATTCCCTTTACCTTACGTTTAGGGCTTGTATATCGTGCGCTCCAGACTCCGGTTCACGATCTGAAATTCCTTCTTGATCTCAACCGTGAATTTGTCCGAAGCGATTCAAGCGGTAAACCGGACCCATTCTATAAGGCTCTCTTCACAGATCTTGCTGATGACGATGTTACAGACGAAACAACGCTGGAGAAACTTGAAGAGACCAACGTTAATCTTGGTATGGAATACTGGTATGCAAACTTTGTTGCCTTACGTACCGGTTTCCTTGCTGATTACGTTGGTGCCCGCTGGGAGTGGACTCTTGGACTTGGTATTAAATATGGAACATTGAATGCCGACTTTTCATATATCTATTCACCTGAAGGATTTATGAAAGGTATTCTTAAGCATACAAAAAATGGAAAAACAGGATCAACCGGTGTACGTAACGGTCAATGGCGTGTATCGTTTCTGTTCCATTTTTAATAGTATTTTTCACTGTCAGGTGAATTTACAAGTTTGTAAACGTTGCTCATTCCCTGAATGTAACTTTCATACATGGAATGAGCTTATTTTTTGTTAATCATTCGTTGTGTCAGCAGAATGAGATATCTTTGATTTTTAACGATATGAGGTCTTTTCGATGATCAAGTCAATCAGAATACTTTTTACAGGAGTAGTGTGCGCATATTCGGTAGTTCTTTCAGCGGCGCCTGATTCTGAAATCGGTATCGGGCTAAGTGGTCCATATCCGTTTCTATTAAAAAGCACCTCATCAAAACAACTGGTCGAAACCGCACGGGATCATCAGTGGTCCATTAACTTCACCCGAAGTAATCAGGTTGACACCATAAAACTTATTGCTATCCGGGTACAATTCCAGAAAGATGTTTCAACATTGACAACTGGTAACGGTTTGTTTTTCACTACTGCAAACCTTGATAATGGTGATCAGGATGAGAAAACCAACTACTCCACCGTTGAGAAAAACAACGATACACTCTACAAATACGACAGACTACCTCATGATTCGACCTATTTCGCACTGCAGCTGGAAATGGCAAAATCATATTTCAAGAAAGTTTCAAAAGGTAAACTGATTATCACCAGTGAAATTTATCCGAAATCAAACAACGAAGTGGGTTATTCTGTAAAAGACGCGCTGCCGGCGTATTCACCCGGTGGAAAGAAAAAAAAGGAATCATATGATGATTACTACAATAGAAAGACTGCAGGGCTCATGCGGTTTATAAATGATGCAATTGCAGCAGCAAATGATGCAAAAGCAGATTCTCCTTTTGCAAACATTACCTATAATGCATCAGACAAGACCTTCCGTGATCAGGCTGGCCATAAAACTGTTTTTATGATACTTCATGCAGGAGCCTCCTATTTAACAAACGGTGGCGATGGCCGCGGGAAAGCAAACGATACGCCGTCAGACCTTATTGACGCATTCATCAACCGTGATTTTATTAAATATTACAAGGATTCACTTAAGCTAAAATCAACGGGCTTTCCGGTCAATGGGAAAAACGGTGAGATGCTTCTTGACGAAATAATGATGTGCGCTGAAACATCAAACCAGGACGGGCTCAACTGGGGTATTCAGGGTGTTCTTGTTAATCAGATAGCACGTCAGCTTGGTATCCCCGACCTGTTTTCTACGTCAAGCGGAACATCAGCAATCGGTTCATTCTGCATTATGGACTTTGCCGGATACTCAGCAGGAAAAGGATTTATTCCCCCCTACCCATCTGCATGGGTACGCGCGTTCATGGGATGGGACAATGTAAAAGTTGCATCGCCTGGTGCAAGGAAAAACTATCAGGTAAAAGCACTAACCTCAGTACTCGATCGTGACAGTGCAGCCGCTGCAGCGTATACCGGTGAGGATACAACGATACTACTGGTACCGATAAATGATCATGAGTACTATCTTGTTGAAAACAGGCAGCGCAATCTCAGCGGAAACAAGGACCTGTTCAAATATGACACTACCGAGGATGACAAAGTTATCCATATTGCGCAATATCCCAATAATGTCAATATCGAAAAAAATGTTGTGACCACAAACAGTTACCGGGTGATTGAAAAAGTTAACAATAATGATATCAGCCTTCCGGCATCCGGCATTCTTGTCTGGCATGTTGACGAAAACATAATCAGAAACCGCCTTGCTAACAATTTCATCAATGCCGATTCTTTGTACCGTGGCGTTTCACTGGTAGAGGCCGACGGAGTCAATGATCTTGGTATCACTTTCTCCAACGCATTTTATTCTGCAATTTACGATTACGGTGGGTCTGAGGATATTTTCCCGCATCAGACAAGAATTAAATCTGATTCATCACTGTACGATTCCATCGGCCCTTACACGCGGCCATCAACGCGTGCTAAAGATGGGGGACATACCTATTTATCTATAAAAACCGGTACAACATCACCCGTTGTCAATAAAGAGTTATATTATCTTTCAAAAAATGATGGCGATCATTACATCACAAATTTTTCCGACAGTGTCTTTAATGTTCAGTTGAAATGGGATTTTAGCGTTGATAACTGGCCCAAACGCGCAGCTCCGGATCAGTTTCTTGAACCGCTGGCGGTTGACATTGACAATACACAACCTGAAAAAGAGTTTTTCCTTATTGGCAAATCGGGCAGATGTTATCTCTGGCCATCAGATACATCAGTTAATCCATATAATAAGAAACTAACGGTGGTAAATCGCAGTGATATTTTTGGATCAGTAGTTACGTCAGCAGATACGGTTGCATACCTTGACAGCATTCCAACTCCCGCCGCAATGCCATCAACAGTAGCCGGGTCAATCATGATTCCATCATCAAATGGAAATGTTTACATTATAAAAGCAGTTTCTGTTGCAGCCGGATTAATTCTTGACACGATACGACTTAATGGCATTCCATCAACAACAATCTGCAACTACCGGGATTCATCCTGGGCTGCAGGAACAACAACCGGTCAGATTATTTTCGGTAAAATATTTGATACATTGCATTCTGTTAAGCTTCCGTCTGACAGTGCAGTCTGTGCCATCGCGGCAGTAAGGGAACTTGGTGCAATTGCTGTTATGCAAATTGATGGTACACTTTCGCTTTTATCGGTGACCAGTGCAAAAGCAGATTCATCAATCAAAATTACTACCGGTATTGGTCCCTATACACTTATTACCGGTGATCTTGACAAAGATAATGCAAGTGAAATTATTGTTGCAGACAGCAGACATGGTATATGGGTTTACAATAGAAATCTGACTCTTGCTGAAGGCTGGACTGTGGAGCCGAATGACCTCTGCAATATCTATTCATATACGCCAGAAAATGTTGAACGGCGCGGCGCAAACAGAGCATTGTTCCCGGTCAATAATGCATTGCCCTCGCTTGCCGATATCAACCGTGATGGGTATCTTGATATTGTTGCCGGTGGATCCAACGGAGTATATGCAATCAACTATAAAGGGGTTCTTGTTTACGGATGGCCTGCATATCTTGACAAAAAATATTGGTATCAAAAAGGTGCCGTAAATACATCACCAGTAGTTGTTACAGGAAAAAACCGTGAGCCGCTTGTCCTGTTCGCATCACCGACAGGAGAAAATGCGACCTTTGCGATCAAGAAAATAACTAAAGCGGATTCTCAGCGTGGGATCGTATGGTTTACAAAAAGTGACGGTTCCATCGACAGTCTTACCGACCTTCGGAAAGGTGAGATTGACACAATTGTTGGGATTGGTGATTCGTTGGTGCTGCCATATATTATACCTGGTAGTTTTGTTGATGCCATAGGCAGTAACGCGAAACGCCCATCATCAGTTATTATGAAAAATTACCAATCAAGCTGGCCGCTTACCACTGGAAGCACAATGTCAACATCGCCTATGATTGCATTTACAAATACTAATACGACACCGGATCTTTTCGCCGTAACAACAGAAGGGTGGATCTATCGCTGGCAGCTTGCAAAGGATATCCTTCCCGATTCAGTGTTCTGGGCACAGAGCGGTTATGATAATGGCAGAATATGTGCATACGGCGGGGCACAGCTTTCTTCTCTTGTAAACGATAAGGAACCGCTGTCATTATTCAGTTATCCCAACCCTGCACTGATCAGGAAAAATGTTACTGATGTTGTTTTCAGATACAAATTCAATGGTCCGGCTACCAATGTAAAGCTTGAGATATTTTCTTATTCCGGATTCAGGGTTTATTCAAATTCAACCATGGGGAAAGCACCTAATCAGCTAAGCGGTAGTTACCCCGACTGGAATGAGCTCACTGTTTCTGTTAAGGATTTCGGTCCTGCGGTTTACCGCTGCCGTATGGAAGCAAAAATAAATGGCAAGACTTATTCGCAATACTGGAAAATGGCAATCATAAAATAACAACATTGGAAAAATCATTGTGAAACTTCGACTACGCGCTCTTTTTCTCGTTCTTTTTGCAGTTACTTCTGTGTTTGCGGCAAAATTTAACGCTCATGGCTTAAAATTTCACACCGTTGAAACGGAACATTTTATTATTAGTTACATGGATGGAACCGGGCATCTTGTAAAAAAAGTTGCATCACGATTTGAAGAATTATACTCGATTTACAGACACACTTACAATATAGTACTGCCGAACAAGACCAATGTGGTGATCCTTGACAGTGATGAAAGTAACGGCTGGGCACTTCACTATACCAATACAATCACCCTCTGGACTCATGATTTTGATTTCAACATGCGCGGAAGCCACGACTGGTTCGAGGATGTCATAGCCCACGAGTATGCGCATATTGTCTCAATGTCAACAGCTGTAAAAATGCCGTCTGTTATCTCAGATTTTCGAATCGGTTATTTTTCTCACCCTAACGAAATAAACCGAGTGGAAGCGATTCACTCGTTTCCATCAGAGATGCTCCCGCGCTGGTTTTCTGAGGGGATCGCTCAATACGAGAGCACACGAAACAATGGTGATTCGTGGGATTCACATCGTGATATGATTATGCGTTCATTGTCGCTTTCCAATAATATCCTCTCCTGGAATCACATGCAGGTTTTTACCGGTAAGGGTGATGATTATGAAAAAACATACAACCACGGTTTCTCTCTTGTTAAGTACATGGCAGAAACCTACGGTTACGATAAAATTCCGGCCCTGCTGCGTGCGTCAAGCAAGTTTCCGCGACTTACGTTCGATCGTTCAATTAAGGAAGTGCTTGGAATCAGCGGAAAACAGTTATATGAAGACTGGAAAAAGCATCTTGAAAAACACTATAAGGAACAGGTTAAAAACCTTGGAACTCAGGTGTATGGCAAAAAAATCAATAAGTATGGTTATGAAAACTTCTGGCCTCAGTTTACCCCGGACGGTAAAGGGATATTCTTTTTATCGAATGGTAAAAGTGACTACGGACGCAAGATGATGTATCTGTATTCACTTTCTGATACAGTCAAGGAAGATAATAAAATTAAGCTGGTCAAGCCATTAGGCGGTTTCTACAGTATTAATGCAGCAACAGGAAAAATCTGTTATACGTCACCAAAATCACGCAAATCAATTTTACCACCGGAGCGCGGCGGTGAACCGGTTCGAGATCTTTTCATTGACACAATGCCATCAGGGGAAAAAACCAAAGGGCTCTTTCATAAAAAGACTGAAAAACAGATTACCTTTGGTCAGGATATTATGAATGCTGTATTTTCGCCCGATGGTAAAACATTTGCAGGTGCACAGCGTGATGTTGACAAATTCAGGCTGATTCTCACCGATACATCCGGAAAAATCCTGAAAACACTGTACCCGGTTGATACAACCAAAAATGATCTGTTTTTTATCTATACAATCGACTGGGCGCCTGATGGGTCAAAAATTGCATTCAGCTACTTTGATTACAAAAACCGTAAAGTTGCAGTCTTTGATACTGCAACAAAAAAATGCGAGATCATCTGTGATACCCGGCACGATGAGCGTGATCCCCGTTTCAGCCCCGACAGCAAACACCTCTATTTTTCATCCGACAGAACCGGTATTTTTAATATCTACCGCTATGAATTTGCATCAGGTAAACTGGAACAGATAACAAATGTAACCGGCGGTGCTTTTGCACCATCAATTTCTCCTGACAATAAAAAGCTTGTCTATGCCGGGTATGCCAAGGAAGGATATGGAATTTACTATATCGACAACATCGTACCGGTTACCGCCTCCGATTCAACCACAGTGCAACCAACACTTACGGAAAAAGGATATACACCGGAAGAGCCATGCACATTGTCAATATCAACACCACGTAAATATTCACGAATGCCGCGTCAGTTACTTCTTGTTCCGACATTTTTTGCAGAACAGGCAGTAACAGAAACATATAATGTCAACAAAGGCAAAACAGTTTTCAAAACAGGATTGATTTTCAATCTTATAGAACCGCTTACGTTATCAAATCTTGGAAACGAAATTGACGGGTACTTTTTATTCGAACCAAAGCATTTTCCCATTGACCTGAACCGTGGATTCTTTAATCCCGATGCCAATTACGATATCGGTCTGATAGGAACTACCCATGCACTTCCTTTTGATATCTCCATGGATTACAGTTTACGGGGTATCGCCGGTGTTGATACGTTTTACAATGAGGGAAGAGATGAGATTGATGAACTCCCCTACAATGTACAGTATCAAAATTTAAATCTGCAGGTTTCTCATTACTTCTTTAAAAGTCTTAATCAAAATACGACACTTGCACAAGGTCCCGGAGTACATTTGCTCCTTGGCGGCAATATGACTGATGTTAATGTGTACATTGACAGTGTAGTAGACTTTAAATACACACTTGATCAGGGGTTTCGTTTTGGTGCGATGGCAACGACCGGCAGTATCGGTATGAACAGCAGGAGTACGATCTCACCTGAAGGCCATGTATTGAAACTTCAATACACTTACAATACCGAGTTTGCACTCAAGGAGGAAAACAGCTTCAATCAGAATAAGGAGCGATTTGACAAGTATACATATCATGAAATTCGGGGCCATCTTAAAATGGGTATACCGACGCCATGGTATAAAAAACATGATTTCCATATAGATCTTAATGGCGTTACAATAGAAAACACAACAAAAGATAACACTCCGCTGCCATCATATTTTCAACCGGCCGGATGGTTACCCGGTTACTCCTATTTCTACAAGGCAAAAAAGTCAAAAGCTATTAAAACAAATAAAGACTCCATTGTATCATTTGATACACTCGTCCTTACCGGCAATACAGTTATTCAAGGTGAGTTCTCCTACAGATTTCCATTATGGAAAGGGTTAATGGACAAAAGATTGGGATTTATCTATTTCGATCAGATCTATGGTGCATTTAATATCTGCGGTGGAGCTGCATTTGATAATCCATCCGATATCCGGGATCTTGGACGCGATGATGTCTTACTGTCTATTGGCGGAGAGATCAGGCTTGAGACAAAAACATTCAACTCATTTCCAATGGCAATCAGGCTCCGTTACGACCGTGGTCTTGACAGAGACAGACCAATCGGCGGTGATCGCCTGACCTTTACATTAGGGTATGACTTTGATAACTGGGGAACGGTACTCTCACCCGATTATTCACGGCAGAACCGGTAGGGGTACTTACTTACAACCCACGATTCTGAACTGACTCGCCCCCCACCTCGGCAGGTGTTCCCAAGGGGCTCCCGCAGGGGGACTTAATGAAAATTATAAAAATATTTTTTCTTATTTGTTTTTTAAGTCCCCCTGCGGGGGGCGTGATCCTTTTCATTGCAATGTGGCAAAGAAATTTATCAGCGAAAGATGAGCCCTCCCTGACGGTCAGGCCTCTGAATTCCGAGCCCCGACTGTCAGGGAGGCGGGTAATTCAAGGTAGTATCCGGGATTAAGAAATCAATTTGTTCTCACGCGAAATACAACCCGATCTCCTCAATCAGTTTCTTTGCACTTAATTGACCGGGTGCGACTGGCTTCTCAATGAATCCATAGGTAAACAAAGATCCGAACAGCGGGGCAATCACCCTTGAGATTGTTCCGTGAGATCCCATTGCGATGGTGACAACCGGCGTAGTGCATTCCTGTGTAAAAGTAAACAACCGACGGACATCATCGCGACTGTTTGCCATTACTGCGAGTTTTACAATATCGGCACCCTGATCAAGTGCGCGTTTCACCATATCGTTCATCATATCATTTGATGGCGTTTTATTGTAGTCATGCTCCGAAACAATTACTGTTTTACTTTTTGCGAAGCCACGAACCTCGTTTGAAATCGGAGTGCCGAGCTCAAGATCAATGCAGTCAACAAACGGCATGATCGCTCTGAAAATGGCGATGCGATCCTTTGATGTCCACTCGTTTTCACGCACCGTTCCGATCATCGGAATCGCTGCTTCATTCTTTATTTTTTGAAGATATGCGACAATAGTGTCAAGTGGTGCCTTGTAACAATCAATGCGCATTTCAAACATAGCTGCACCAGCCTGCTTTACATCAAGAATCTTTTCAATACTGAAAAGTTCATCAATAACAGCAACCACCTTCGGTTCTTTCCCAAGTAAACAACTGCCAATTGATAGCATTCTATTCTCCGTTTGTCTTAGCCTCACCCCCCGCCTCCCTCTCCAAAAGGAATTGGAGAGGGGGAGCTGGAGGTTATTCCAGATCTGTCTTGTTCAAATTAAATATAACACATAAAAGAAAAATATCTGATATCGAATTTAAAATCCTGATTATCAAAGTATAAAAATCTTCACTTCTTCACTTCTTCACTTCCTTACTTCTTCACTTCCTTACTTCTTCACTTCCTTACTTCTT
>CAYMGX010000126.1:0-12449 GCA_964390065.1 uncultured Fibrobacter sp.
TTACAAAGAACCAGATTCTCATGCAGTCAGGTACGGCAATGCTTGCGCAGGCTAACCAGATATCGCAAAACGTACTTTCTCTGCTCAGGTAAGCTTTTTGACAGATATTTAATCTGTCAATATCTTACAATAGAAGTAGTATTTAAAGGCAATGAATCATCACAGGGTTCATTGCCTTTACTAATTTTCCCGCAAACAATTGTCAATGCTTTTTTGCTCCGCAATGTTATAGTATCAGCGTGGCCTTCGCAATTATTGCGGTCTTGCTGAATTGTAATTATAACTTGAAACCAGGACGAGGCATACTATGATGTTTATATGGGTAAATTACTTTGAAAACGCAGGAATAACAGCTGTTTGTCAGGTAATTCATAGAAAATTATCCTACCTGTACGTTACTTCGTATATATATATTAAATAGGGTGTTGCGCTTTGTATAGATGTTATTATACAATTAATAGTGATAAAAACTGCATGATAACTCTTTAATCAGCTATCTTTACAGAAAGGCAGGCTCATGCGAATCCTGATTACGCTTGCGATTGTATTTTTTTTCCAGATAAGTGCTATTGATGCGCAGGTTCAAAACAAAACAGTACCTAAAAAAATACCACCAAAGGTTGCTGCAAAACCAGCTGCTGCGACCGCCGGATCTAAAGCTCCGGTGGCAAATCCTAAAACGGTACAGCCAAAACCAGCCGCAGCTCCTGATGGTGCAGTCTCTTTTATGTTTGGAGGGACAAGTGATCTATCAAGCAATGGAAAAGAACGATGGCTTGGTATGCTTCTTGAAAATGCACTTGAGTTCAAATGTTCGCAGGTCTCTCAACTCAATTTTGTTTTGTCAAATGATGTGTACTCAAATATTCCCGGTTTTGGATCCATTGCAGCACCCCCTACAGAACGTGAGTATTTTGATGTAGCAAAGAAACTTAAGGTTAAATACATGGGAAAAGCCAAGTATGAATTTTCAGGTGGCCGTAACGTACAATATTATCTTGAAGTTGTTTCAGTAGCAGATGGTAATACCGTTGCAACCATTGAACGTTCATTTAATGTCGAAAAAATGGGTGTGGAGATTGATGGTATCATCGGTGACCTGATAAAATCGCTCAAAATCACCACAGGTCCTGATTTGGCAAGATTCCTGCGTTTCCCGATCATTAGTGAAGACATTAAAAATATGAAAATCGTTGGTGAGTATCTGTTTAATTCCAGGTTTTCATCCACACCGGATAATGCTCAGACTGTTGATAATTTCAGGATGATCTGTTCGAAAGATCGACCCATGCTTCTTGCTTTTTGGTATGGAGGTTTTATCTTTGAAAATGCAGGACTCAACGTCGATGCGATAGAGGCGTTTAAGGTTGTCAATCAGACGTTTCCTGAGTATCTAAATGTCTATGTACCGTTAATTCGTGTTAACCGTAAAGCCGGAAGATTTGATAATGCTCATAGTGTAATTTCTCTTGCAGAGCAACGTGGCATTCGAAAAGCTGATCTTCTTGTAGAGAAAGCACTTGTTGCCCAGGCACTGAAGAAGACTACAGAGGCGGAGAATATTTTCAAACAGATTTTGTCGGTTGATCCGGATAATGCAATTGCACTGCTAAATTATGCACGTAAATGCAACGATGAGGGACGGGGTGTTGATGCCGGTAACGCATGTAACCGGTTTCTTAAGGCACACAAACCGACGGCTGCGATATTTGTTGAGCTTGGGCGTAGTCATCTGATTCAGAAAAAAAAGGATGAAGCAATTAAGGCGTTTGTTCGCGCCACACAGCTTGACAGTAAGAATCCTGCTCCGCTTGCATTTCTGGGTGATTTGTATTTGTCGAGTAAATCGTTCGTTGAGGCATCAAAATACTATGATAAGGCGCTGCTTGTTGCTCCGGAAAACATAGATCTGGCAATTAATGCTGCACTGGCCTACAAGGCGAGCGGAAATGCACAAAAGTCACTTGAACTCTTAAGAAAAATGGAACCGCGCTATCCTCAGCATCCGGTATTAAATCGCGAACTTGGCATGCTCGAATATGCACGTAAAGAAAATGATAAAGCGATGGGACATCTTGAAGCTGCCAATAGAGGAGAAAGCATTACTGATCCAAAGGTAATGCTTGCACTTGGGTTGCTCTATGTTGATTCAAAGCAATATGTGAAGGCTTTACCTCTGCTTAACAAGGCACTGCCATCGCTTACCAACAAGACAGAATGTAAAATCGGGCTTGCAAAAATACAGCTTGCACTGGCAGATACAGATGCTGCGGTGACATTACTTGACGAATTGGCATTGCAAAAGGTTGCGATTCCCGGTGCGTATCTGACTATTGCAGACAAATACTATGGGCAGGGTGACAAGGTCAGGAGTTACGAATATTATAAAAAGGAATATGCATCAAATAAATCTGATGTGTCAGTATTAAAAAAGATCGCCGAAATTTCATTTGAGTCATCATTGTGGCAGGATAGTAAAAATGCGTATGCTGCAATAGTCGCCAAAGATCCGAAAGATGCATCTGCACTTTATAAAATGGCAATTATTTCGCTTCAGTTAAAAGATGCTCCCGGTGCGGCGGTGTATGTAAAGAAGGCTGCCTCACTTGGAAATGCAGAACCGGATCTGTATTATCGTCTTGGTCTTGGATTCAAGGGGCTTAATGCAGCAAAAGATGCGGCAATCGCATTTGAGAAGTGTGTAAAGATCGATCCATCAAATGAACGGGCGCTGCTGGAACTTGGTGCAATATTTGTCACACTGAAAAAAGACAGTGCCGCAGCGGAAGTACATTACAAACTGTTTGAACTCGATAACGTCAAGTATAAAGACCGGGCGATCAGCGCTGCTGCAATGTTTGAAAAAGGCGGTGCTTATGACAGGGCAAAAGCTGTATGCATAGCATTTCTGAAAAAGAATACTGCCAATACTGAAATGTCTTTGCTGCTGGCACGACTTGAACACCGGTCGAAAAATTACGGGGCTGTTATTGATGCCGCTGGTACTATTCCGGTGGTGAAACTCGACACGCTTATGTTGCGTATTCTTGCAGAATCATTCAGTAATACACAGCAATACAAAAAGGTAATACCCTATACATCTGCAATGGCTCAAAAACTGCCATCATCGGTGTGGGCTGCGGAATTAAGTGCTGTTGCTCATGACAAAAATGGAGCACCTGATCAGGCTGCAGTTATGTATAAGAAATATGCAACATTAACCGGTAATCATCAGAAATATGGTGTCAGGCTTGGTGAAATTCTTGTGGAATTAAAGCAGTATAAAAATGCGATTGGGCATTATGAAATTCTATCAAAGACATTTAATAAAGATGGTATAATCAGCGGGAAACTTGCAGAGCTTTACTTTAAAACAAAGGACTATACCAATGCGCTTGTGCAGGCACGAAAGGCATTGACATTTGCAAACGCCCCGGTCGAACTGAATCTTATCGTCGGTCGCTCTGGTGTGATGTTAAACAATCAGGCTGTTGCAACAGAGGGATTTACAAAATATCTGAAAGTATCAGAAAACGACACTGCTGCGCTTAACGAATTTGGAAAGTATGCATATAATAACAAAGATTATAAAAATGCAGCCGATGCATTTGCAAATGCATTGCGTTCCGGATCTGACAATTTTTCAGTTCGTAAGATGCTGGGTATATCACTGCTTAAACTTGATGATCAGGCAAAAGCCGTTCCACATCTTGAAAAAGCACTTGAGTATCAAAAGAATGACAAAGAGGTAATTACACTTCTGGCAAAATGTTACAGTACCAGCGGTGATAAAAGATCGGTAATAAAAGCGTTACAGAATCTTAGTGCTGTTGATAAAACCAACTTTGATGTGCGCAAACAGCTTGGAGATATGCTGTATGCTGATGAACAATATGCTGATGCCGCAAATGTTTACGAAGAGGCTACATTGCTTAAACGATGTCAGATCGATATTCATCTGAAGCTGGCGGATATTTACGCGCGTATGAACAAACAGGAACTTGTTGGCGGGCAGCTTCGCAGCGCTCTTGGATGTGATTCAAAGAATCCTGATGTCTACTTCCAGGTGTATCTCTATTTTGATTCACGCAGGGACACGGTTAAAGCAATGGATTATCTCAGGCAAACCCTTGATCTTGCACCATCACACCCCGATGCAACACAAAAACTCGGTGAAATGCTGCTTGCATCCAACAAGCCTGCTGATGCAGCTACCTATCTTACCCGTTCTGTCAAAACAAAACCTGATGTTAAAAACAAAGCGCTCCTTGTTCAGGCTCTTTACAGGACAAATAAATTTGCTGATGCTGTTCCATATGTTAAAAGTATAGCAGTACCGGATACACGTGATCCGGAAATTTTAAAATGGTCCGGTTTTGTCATGAAAGCAACCGGTAACACTGATGTTGCAATCAAGATGCTTGAGCGTGCTGTGCAGGTTGATAATAGCTGTGGTCAGTGTTATTTCTTTCTTGGAGATCTATACTACGAGAAAAGCAATTTTGATGAATCGGTGAAAAATTATCAGGCTGCAAATTCGATGGTTGGTTTTTCTGAAACTGTTGCAATGAAAATCGGGCATATCTTTTCGTTACTCGGCAGAGAAGCACAGGCTCGTAATGCCTGGGAAGCGGTGATTCAGAAACGTCCCCAGAACATGGAAGCGTGGTACAGGATTCTTCACAGTTACATTATAACTGGGCAGCTTGATGCATATAATAACGTACTTTCGCGTGTGGCAACAGACAAAAGCGGGTGGGTCTCCCTTGCAAAAGGAGAACTTCTTGAATCGCAGGGACAGATGGATGCAGCATTCACAGCATGGGAAGCTGCATTTGCAACGCTGCCACCTGACAATACGGAAATGCAGGCTGCACTCGGGCGGTATTCATTACGTACAAAGGATTATGCTGCTGCAGTAGAATACTTTGGCAAGGCAATGGGGGGGGACCCGGAAAATTGTCAGTATATGGCTGACATGGGGAAAGCATATGAAGGAATGGGAGATTACGCTACCGCTCTCGAAATGTTCAAAGAAGTAAAGCGCCGCCGTCCTGATTTTCCTGAAATAACAACGCTTATTGCACGTGTCAGCGGAAGATAGAATAGTACTGATTTGTCAGGCATTCGCAAAATGATCTTAGCCTCACCCTCCTCTCCATTACATATGGAGAGGAGAGGCTTGAGTTGATTGTTAATACTGATTGATAATAAGACGTATAATCACATAACGGTACGGCCTGAGTCAAGGTTTACATCTCTTCAATCGAATCAATACCCAATATCCACAGGCAGTTGCCGAGAACGCTCCGGAAAGACTTGACAAGTTGAATGCGAAATGATTCCTCGTTTGAGCCGATTACTTTACAGCCATGGTAGAATTCATTGAAACATTGTGCAAGTTCAAATGCATAGTTTGCGATTACTGATGGTGACAGTTTCTCATATGCAAAATTCACTGATGAAGAAAAGTAATTAAGCTTTTTAATTAGTTTCACTTCAGATGCTTCAAGGGAACCGATCGTAACCGGGGTCGTTGATGTCGATTTACGAATGATCGAACTTGCCCTTGCATAACTGTAAAGAAGATAGGGCCCGGTATCACCTTCAAAACTGATTGCTTTCTTCGGATCAAACATCATGTTCTTCAGGATGTCAATCCGTAGGAGTGTGTATTTGATTGCCGAAAGTGCAATTTTCAGGCTGCGGTCATTCATTTCTTCCTGTGTTAATGTATAGCGTTCTTTCAGTTCCTCTGTAGCAAGTGACTGTGTTTCTTTAACGAGATCGTCAGCATCGACAACCGTTCCTTCACGGGATTTCATCCGGCCTTCAGGGAGTTCAACCATTCCATATGAAAGATGTTTTATTTTGTCGGCAATCGGATACCCCAGTTTGCGGAATATTGCTATAAGAACCTGGAAATGGTATTCCTGTTCATTACCAACAACGTAGAGCGACTGGTCATAGTTGTACTCCCTGTTTTTAAGAACTGCAAGGAAAATATCCTGTACGATATACACCGATGTACCATCAGGTCTGAGCAGTACCTTCTCTCCAAGTTTTTCGTCTTCAAGGTTGACAATCACCGCACCATCAGCACGTTTGGTGAAAATTCCCTTCTCAAGTCCTTCAAGAATAATCTCTTTTCCGAATTTGTAAATTTTACTTTCGTAGTATTCTTTGTCAAATTTGATGCCGAAAAGCCTGTACGATTCCCGGAATCCGTCAAGAGCCCACGCATTCATTACTTTCCAGAGTGCAACAGTGGGTTCATCACCCGCCTCCCAAAGCCGCAGCATCTCCTGTGCCCGATCATTCCATGATTCATCTTCAGCAGCTTTTTTACTGAATGCAACGTAATAATCACCAACAAAATGATCTGATTTTTTATTGACAGATTGGGGAGTCGTGTTGTTACCGAACTCCTTATAAGCAAGCATTGATTTACAGATGTGAACACCGCGATCGTTGTTGATTGATGCACGCACAACATTGAAACCGCAAAACGTTAGTAGTCTTGAAACGCTTTCTCCAATTGACATGTTACGAAGGTGTCCGAGGTGCAGCGGTTTATTTGTGTTTGGTGATGCAAACTCTACAATAACTGTACCACTTTTTTTTAGTTTGCCATAATCAGGTGCTGTAGCATTGTCGATACATTGCTGTGTCATTACCTGCTTATTCATATAGAAATTAATATATCCTGAAACGATGACAATCTTTTCTACTGATGACGGCAATACAAGAGCGGCTTTTATCTCTTCTGCTATAATTGCAGGACTTTTCCTGAAGACTTTGGACAAGCTGAATACAGGAAAAGAAAAATCACCTAAATCATCAGATGGTGGCATTTCGATAAGCTTTGAAATATCATCACGGGACAATTTGTCACCAATAACACCTGAAAGCAACCCGACAATTAATTCTTTCACAAAAAACCCCAATACTCAGGCCCATTAACTATGCGTGCCTGTAACTGTTAAAAAAACAATGTATTACATTATAATCGCATGCTATTTTTATTCAGAATAGCAGAGAAGTAAAAAGATCGTATGGAAAGAAAATAATTAAAAACAGCAGCGTTGAACACCTGTTCATATGCATACAGGATTGAATATATTAAGAATCAATTACTGCTTAATGCCTGAGTGACAGTCATCTCGAGTACTTCAAATGCTTCTGCTGGGAGAAATTTCTGGAGCGGTCCCCGGATTGCCTGGAATCTATTATATGCATTCTGATACTGGTTGTTTTCTATCATATTGTAGATAATCAGAATCTCTTTTTGCGCCCGTTCCTGATTTCTCTTAATGGAATCTGATTCGGACTGCGGTTGTGATGATGCTGAAACCTGATTTACCCTGGTGATTACTGGTGTTATATACGAAACACTTTTCGATTCTGCGGGTTCACGTGCAGCCTTGATAGAGAGCTCAAGTACATTATACATCTCTGCAGGGAGATACTGTTTTAACTTATCCTGAATTGAACGGAACCTGTTTTCGGCATCAGTCAGCTTATTCTGGTCAAGCAGATTGTAGATTTCCATTGTAACAGCATTTGCACGATCCTGCTCTTTCTGTAAAGCAATTAATTCTGCGTCCCTTTGAGCTGCCAGAATACTGTCCCGTTTAAGTCTCTCTGCGATGAGTATCTGCAGTGTTTGTTCTTCAGCCTGACGAATACTGTCTGCTTTTGCCTGCGCTTTTGCCCGCGCAAGTTCTTTTATATCATCAAGCATCAGTGATGACTGTGGTGATACTCCGGCTTCTGCTTCAGATAGCTTTTCAAGCTCCCCTGCCATAACAGTTTTTTTATCAGGTGATTTAATCATGAGTATTACGCTGTCAACGTATGCCGTTTTTTCTCTGGAGATACCATATGCTTTGAGTGTTTTTTGAAGATATTCATCAGCAGCTTTGATACCATCTTTATTGAGTATTGATAAATTGACATTTACAAGAGAATCTTCCTTTTGTGCGAAGCGCCGGTTTACTTTGAGTATTCTTGATGAGAGCTGGTTACGTGTAGCCTGAGGAAAATACTGCATTACATTGTTCAGTCTGTATTCAGCGGAGAATAAAAGCGTACGTGCGTTTCCGAAATGGTTTAAACGGATTTCTGTTACAGCGCTGTCGGTTTCCTTTTCTATCAATGGTTTTTCACTATATGCATTAGAGAGCCCGTCAACACGGCTTTCGATCTGATAATATTGTGTATTGCTGATTGATAAGTAATTCTTGTTGCGTAAACAATAACCAAGCTCCTCCCTTGCTTTGCTATCATTACCGGCGAGAACACACTTCTCAATAGAATAGATTACTTCACGTGAAATGGAACGATAGCGGCTGTTATAAGAATCTGCAATTTCATTTCCTTTGGCTGGATCAATGGTACCTATCTGGGTGTGGAGTTTTTTTAGTGTTGCAAAATCAGGGCGTGCTTTTCCGACCTCTGTATTATACCTGGCGATTAAATTATTGACAGTAATCTGACCCTGCTGCTGTTTTTGTAACTGTAGTTCGCGTTCCTCGAGGTATATCTGCTCCTCAAGTTCATTTACTTTCCAGAGAATGTACCGTTCATTGGGATCACCCTTGGCTTTTCTCTTTAAATCATTTGCAAGTCGCCTGGCGGTCTGTATTGCTTCCTGCTGTCTGAAACCAACACCAGCAAGTGATGCCGCTTCGGTGAGCACATAAAAGCCTTTCATAACTGTTGTATCAATGGTTTCCTGCTTGATATAAGTCTTTGGTGTTTCCCTGGGAGCGGTATAAGCAATTGAACTCAAAAGCAATAGCAGCATAATCACTACAGATAGTTTACAATGCATTATTTATTCTCCGGGATGCAACCGTTCCATCAATTTAAAGTTTAAAATGTAAATCATGAGCCTGTATGTATTATAATATATGTTTAATAATATATATAGCAATACTTGTCCGATCATGAAAAATGATGTATCCGGCAGAACTTTTTATTAGCTTAATCATTACGTTGTGACCTTTGCAAGTTACTACTCTAACAGATCTACATCCAAATACTGGTTACGTTTCTTAGTATGGCTCCATTCCTGTAGATTATCCATTTGTATTTTAATTTCGTTGCCTTACATTCTGCGCTTGATCTATATATCCTTCATGATCTTAACTATTGAGTCCCATGCGAAATTCATGATGGCAGCAGATTTATGAGTTTGCATGGCAATAAAAATTTATATGATTTGATCAACCGGTATTCTAACTGGATAACTGGATGTGCAGCTGTATTATCGCTATTTTTAATAGTGTTTGAAACTGCCAGGTACCCATTACTTCTCACGAAGTATTCTGTGGTCATTAACATAATGATCTTGATACTGTTTTTATCGGATACGTGTGTCAGAGTTGTTTTATCGCCCGATAAAAGGTCAGCGTTAAAAAAATATGTATTTGAACTTGCAGCTATTTTTCCGATTCTGAGACTATTCACCGAAAAGCAGATGGATCAGATTTCTGTATTGTCTATGCTGGCGATAATACTCATTATGCTGGTAACAAGAACGCGTCACATCACACTTGTTTCGTCAAATGAATTCAAACCAGCCTGGCTGATGATAAGCAGCTTTTTAATTGTTATATGTGCCGGTGCAGTAATATTGGCACAACCATTCGCCTGTATACCGGGAAAAAGTGTTTCATTACTTAATGCTTTTTTTACATCTACGTCGGCAGTTTGCATTACGGGGCTTACCGTATATGATACTGCAACACATTTCAGCAGGGCCGGGCAGATTGTTATCATGCTACTAATCCAGCTGGGCGGGCTTGGAATAATGACATTTTCAGTATTTCTTGTGGTGATGCTTGGAAGAAAAGTAGATATCAAGCACCGGATTGTCATGCATGATGTTCTTAACAGAGATGAACTTACCGGTGCAGTACGAACAATGCGATTTATCATAAAGATGACTCTTTTTGTAGAAACCGCCGGTGCAATAATTCTTACGGTTCAATGGTATCCGCGATTTGGTTCGATTGGTGAAACTGCATATCATGCCGTGTTTCACTCTGTTTCTGCATTTTGTAATGCGGGATTTTCTACATTCAGCGACAGCCTTACCGGTTTTTCATCGGATTATTTGACTAATATAATTATTATGTTATTAATAATTGCCGGCAGTATTGGATTTATGGCAGTTATGGACATTGCAGGTGTTGTCAGTATGCGACTAAAAGATTCACGATTGCGTCCAAGGCTGCGTATACAGACTATTATTGTTCTTGTTATGACAGTGCTTCTCACTGTATTTGGCGCTCTTGGCATACTTGCATTGGAAAATACTGTCTATAAATCTTCAAATGGTATAGACACCATAACAGCTGCTTTATTTCAGTCTGTCACCACCCGTTCAGCTGGGTTTACAACATGCGAAATCGGTATCATGTCTCCTGCAACACTGTTTCTTATGATCATACTCATGTTCATAGGAGGTGCTCCGGGTTCGACTGCCGGTGGAATTAAAATGACAACACTTGCTGTATTATGGAGAACAATGATCAGTGGTATATATCAGAGTGAACATCGGAACGTTGAAATTTTAAAAAGAACAATTCCATCAGAAACCATACAAAAAGCAATAACACTGTTACTATTCTATGTAATTTTATTGAGCGCATTTACCATGGCAATGCTTGTAACAGAAAATCAGTCTCCGATTGCAATCGTATTCGAAGTGGTGAGTGCGGGTGCAACGGTTGGTTTATCAACCGGGATTACACCGGAACTTACGTCAAGTGGCCGGATTATTATTATGATTCTGATGTTTGCCGGAAGGCTGGGGTTGTTGACAATTGGATATGCAGTGGTAATGCACCGTTATAAGGCAGAGTATACGTATGCGGAAGAACGCGTAATGATCGGGTAGGAAGGTAACAACATGAGAAGTATTGCTGTAATCGGATTAGGAAAATTCGGGAGTACCGTTGCCCGTGAGTTAACAGAGCGGGGGGCGAGGGTTATCGCAATTGATGAAGACAGGGGGAGAGTTGAAGCCATAAAAGAATCTGTTGCGTATGCTGTTACGTTAAACTCTACAGACAAGGCTGCGCTTGAATCGGTCGCAATTCGTGATGTCGATGTCGCTGTCGTATGTATTGGTGAAGATGTTGAAGCAAATCTGTTAACAACGCTTTTACTAAAGAAGCTTGGTGTGAAGAAAATATGGGCACGGGCTATAACTGAACTACAGCTTGAAATATTAAAAACTCTTGAAGTTGATGATATTATCAATCTTGAAGAGGAAATGGGTATTACCATAGCTCAAACGCTCGCATCTGCAAATGTCGGACGTTATATTCCATTATCAGAGGGGCACAGTATTGCTGAAATCAAACTGCCTGACATATATGTCGGAAAAACGCTCCGCGAAATCAACCTCAGAGAAAAACACAAAATAAACGTAGTTGCATTGAAACGCTTTATACCTGCAATCGATGATCTGGGTGAACGTGTTCTTAAAGAGTCAATTGACAATGTGCCGTCATCTGATGAAAAGCTGGCTGATGATGTTGTCCTTATTGTAGCGGGTGCAAATCGTGATATCGATCGATTCTCAAGAGGGTGATTAATGATATTTAAAAAGTATTTGCTGAAATGTACCCTTAAGATCTGGCAGCTCTGGATTGTCCTTTTAATTCTTAGTTTTACCGGTTACATAGTATGTCTGTTTGACTCTTTTAACACCGGCGCCGGTAAAAAAATAATTCCTCTTTTGTTCTTACTTACTATTATTATATGGACATATCTTTCTTTAAGAGTTTTGCGTTATGTAATCAGGATGCGTCACTTTTTCCGCAGGCTTCTGGCAAATGACTACAGCTGCGGCGTAAAGGATATCAACTGGATTAAGGATGAAATTTCGGAACTGACTTCGTTGATTAATAAGTCTGCAGATCAGATCCGCAAATATGACGAGCTTCGGGCCGACCGGACTGGTTTGAGTTTTCGTGCAATGGATTTACTTTTTAGAAATAATGCACAGGCAATTATTCTTGCTGATATGGAAAAGAAGATTTTCAGGTTGAATCAAAATGCACTTGAGTTATTTGATGTGCGTCAGGATATATATAGTTTTGATGCGATTGAACAACAGGAGGCGAACGAGCATTTTTTCAAGACATTTATTGTTACTGCATTAAAAGATGCGGTAGTAGCAGAGTTTTCGTCAATGTTGCAGTTACCACAAAAAAGTAATTATAAAAAAATAAATTTCCGGTTTGAACCTTTAAAAAATAACAATGAAAAAGTTCGGATGGTTTTTCTATATATAAGAAACGGTCAGTAGTAGTAGTATTTAGTCATAATAATAGTTGCTTTAAACCGGCTGATCATTACAATCCGGTAAAGAAATATTCTTTAGCACTAACTTCTTGTACATATAATAAACTTGTCAGTCATTCATTGCA
>CAYMGX010000127.1:0-12325 GCA_964390065.1 uncultured Fibrobacter sp.
TGATAAGAAAATTTTAGATCACAGACTTGATAATCTTGAAGCAGGAAAAGCCAAAACAATACAATGGAATGATTTGAAAAAGAAACTGAAAGCAAGTATGTAATGATCCTTGAGATTATTGATGAAGCTGCTGAGGACATTGTTTCAATTTTTAAATGGTATGAATCAAAACGTCCTGGTTTAGGAAATGATTTTGAGCTCTGTTTGGATGAACTTTTTTGAAGGATTATTAAAAATCCGGAGATATACCCAGAGTGGCATCGTAAAATCAGATGTGCATTATTAACTCGTTTTCCATATGGTATTTTCTATATAAAAATTAATGACACTATATACATAGTTGCGATTTTTCACCTAAAACGAAATCCTTCAAAGATTAAAAATAGTATTAAAATTCGTAAATTTTAATATCCTATTCTATTACCTTTTCCTCGCAGTCCAAACGGGAAATTTTAAAAGCATTAAACTTGAGGTTCAGAATGACTCAATATTTAGTAAATAGATCAATATTTATTGGAACACACAATGTCAATTGATTATAATGAACTATTTATTAAGTACGAGAGGCTTCAAGATGATTACAGGCGTCTGCAAGCTGAAAATACAGCATTAAAATCGCAACTCTGCATATACAAAACACAGAATAGTCCTTTGCCCGCGTTGATATCTCCGGAAAAAAATTCCCATTTAGTTGATTACAAAAGTGCTCCAGAGAAAAAGGTGGCACTATTTTCATCACTTTTCATTGGTCGGACTGATGTATTTGCGACCAGATGGCAAAATAAACAAGGAAAGTCTGGATATACTCCTGCGTGTCAGAATGAATGGAAAAGAGGTATTTGTCAAAAGCCCAATGTAACGTGTTCACGTTGTAATAATAAACTATACCATACATTTAACAACAGTGTCATTTCAGATCATCTTTCAGGCAAAATAATTGCCGGTATTTATCCATTAAAGCCAGATGAAACATGTCATTTACTTGCAATTGATTTTGATGGTGAAAACTGGACAAAGGATGTATCAGCCATTCGAGAGGTGTGCAACTCTTTTAAAATTCCAATCGCCGTTGAAAGATCCCGTTCGGGAAATGGTGCACATGTCTGGTTTTTCTTTGAAGAAAAAATTTTATCTACAAATGCGAGAAAATTTGGATCTGCACTTCTTTCAAATGCAATGAACAACCGACATGATCTTTCGTTCAAATCATACGACCGGTTTTTCCCCAATCAGGAGACGATGCCAAAAGGTGGCTTTGGAAATCTGATAGCACTACCATTACAAAAACAAGCGCGCTTACAGCATAATTCAGAATTTATTGATGAAAATTTTGTACACTTTTCAGATCAGTGGGCATTTCTGAGCAGCATAACCAGACTCTCATTGATTGCTATCGAATCTTTAACAAAACAACTATGCTCTGGAAATGAGCTTGGAATATTGAAATGTGATTCTGAGGAAGCACAAAAACCATGGGAGCCAAAAAATTCTCTTCCCTTGACATCTGACGACTTTCCCAAACAAATTTCTATTATCATCTCAAACATGCTATTTATTCCCAAGTCCGGAATTTCCCAACGAGGTTTAAATCACCTGAAACGATTGGCTGCGTTTAAAAATCCGGATTTTTTCAAGGCCCAAGCTATGCGTCTATCTACGTACAACAAACCAAGAATTATTTCCTGCGCTGATGAAACTGATGATTACATTTGTTTACCGAGAGGATGCAGGGAGGATTTATCAGCGTTGTTAAATAGTTTTGAGATTGTTTCTGAATTTATCGATCAAACTCAGAAGGGTAACTATATTGATGTATCTTTTAACGGCGTGCTAAGAGAAGAACAGACCAATGCATTACGTCAATTATCAAATAGCAATACAGGTGTACTTTGTGGAACTACCGCATTTGGAAAGACAGTCGTCGCAATCAGTCTTATTGCCGATAAAAAAGTAAACACACTTATCCTTGTTGACAAAATCAGTTTACTTTCACAATGGGAGAAACGGTTGCAAGAATTTTTGACTATCAGAACATCGCCTCAATGTACCCCAGATACTGGATTAAAAATCAGAGGTAGAAGAAAGGTATCAAAAACAATAGGTCAGATTGGTGCAGATAAAAACACCGCAAATGGAATTATTGACATTGCACTTTTTCAATCTCTAAATAAATCCGGTGAGGTGATGGAATGTATCAAACAATATGGAATGATTATTATTGACGAATGTCATCATGTATCTGCATTCACTTTTGAAACCGTTCTAAAAGCTGCCACATCAAAATATGTTTATGGACTCACTGCCACACCAACACGAAAAGATGGACATCACCCTATCATTTTTATGCAATGTGGCAGTATTCAATACAGAGATGATGCAAAAAAGCAGGCAGACAAAAGACCTTTTTCTCACTTTGTCATACCGAGATTTACCTCATTAAAAATCCCTGATGACAAATCAAGTGCTGACCCTAATATTAACACATTATATGCAGAGGTACTTAATAATGAATTCCGAAATCAAATGATTCTTTCCGATATAATAAAATGTCATAGCCAGGGAAGAAACTGTCTGATATTGACAGAAAGAAAAGCACATGTTGAGCTGCTGTTCTCAAAAATAAAGACTGCAATCCCCGATGTCTTAACATTAACAGGTGGTAAAAGCATTTCTGAAACAAGGACACTCTTGAAAACAGTATCTGAAACACCTTCCGATAAGCTGCTTACCATTATTGCAACGGGAAAATTCATCGGTGAAGGTTTTGATGAACCCCGACTGGATACATTGTTCCTTACCATGCCGATCTCCTGGAAGGGCACATTGCAACAATACGCCGGCCGGCTTCATAGATTATATGATACGAAAAAAGAGGTCCGGATTTTTGACTATATTGATATTCATGTCAAAATGCTTGAACGAATGTACCAGAAACGACTTAACGGGTATGCATCTATTGGATATAAGGTGAAAGGTTCCATCAATGAGGATACATTAACGGATTACATATTTGACAAAAACAGTTTTCTTCCGGTATATAGAAATGATATTATTAATGCAGTCTCAGAGATTATGATTATCAGCCCATTTGTACGGAAAAATCGAGTTTTACAAGTAGTTGATTACTGGAAAAACAATTTACACCAAAATGTCAACATGACCATTATCACAAGACCCATTAATGATTTTAAAGAAGCTGATCAACCTGCAATTAATGACACTCTATCGTTCTTAAAGATTTCAGGAGTAAAAACTCTATTCAGATCAAACATACACCAAAAATTCGCAATTATTGACAACAGAATAGTATGGTATGGAAGTATCAATTTATTAAGTTTCGGAAACGCTGAAGAGAGTATCATGCGGCTGGAAAATTCGTTTATTGCAAAGGAATTGAAAGAGAGTATTTAGGTTTGAAGTGTAAAAAACAGAGTGCTGTACCTTCGGGCATAGCACTTTTGTTTTAATTTATAATTTAGAAAAATAGTTTGCACAATTAGTGTAATTACATTATAATTACTAAAAAGGAGGGTGTTATGATTCTTTCTGTTGTAGCCATTGGTAACTCTCGTGGAATTCGTTTACCAAAAACGATTTTAGATCAGTATCAAATAACCGATAAAGTTGAGGTCGAATTATCGGATAAAGCCATTACATTACATGCCGTTAGAACTGCCCGGGACGGATGGGCAGAACAGATGAAACTTATGCATGAACGTGGTGAAGATACACTTATACTTCCGGAATATATTGATTCGACCCCCGAACAATGGGAGTGGTAATGAACCAATATGATGTCTGGCTGGTATCACTTGACCCTACTATTGGTTATGAAGTAAAGAAAACACGTCCCTGTCTGGTTATTTCCCCCGATGTCATGAATAAATATCTTGCAACAATTATAATTGCCCCAATGACTACCAAATCACACCCTTACCCCACTCGTGTTGCTCTTCATTTTAGTGGTAAAGATGGTTTTGCAATATTGGATCAGATAAGAACTGTTGATAAACAGCGCTTAGTAAAACATCTTGGGGTTATTTCTCAAAATGAGATCGTTAATGTTAAAAGGATTATTCAGGAAATGTTAGTTGATTAGCCATCAAAAAAATTGAACTATAGATTTAGTACCTGCTGTTTCCTCATTGACCTGTGAAATGCTGTAAGCATAAAGCCGATAAGCGTGTCTTCAAGTATTTGAAAATAGGATTGAACAGTCTTAGTATCCATTTTACACCGTAATGCATTGATTTCCAACAAATTCTGTTTCAAGCTCCGGTTCCCCATCTTCAAGCAACATTTCAATTACCTCTTTGATATTTGAATGTAATTCTTCAAGAGTTTCGGCTTGAGTGTGTGCCCCAGGGAAACCAGGTACATAAGCTACATATACATTAGTTTCATTACATTTCTCGATTACAGCTGTGTATGTATGCATTGTGCCTCCATTAAAAGGTTTTATGATCCTTTTTAAAATATACAATTAAGTATACTATTCTCTACCATAAATATGTGATTTGAAAAGTATGTGGGGTTTAGTGAATGAAAAACAGAGTGCTGTGCCTTCGGGCATGGTACTTTTGTTATTTAACGTAAAATGTTTCACGCGGAGGCGCGGAGATCGCGGAGTTTAAGAGTTAAAATTTGGTAGGGAAAAATTAAACTAAGCTAACGCCCCATTTTCTTTCACATTCCTAAACCCTACTATATCCTCTTCCTCTCCGCGAGCTCCGCGTCTCCGCGTGAAATCCTCTGATCTAACAAACTACCTTACGGTCATAATTATGTTTGTTTTTATCCAAAACTTAAGGTATCTTTTTATTATTAAAAATTTCAGTCAAATAGCTGTAATGTTCATTCTTTTTTAAGGGGACTAAAGTTGGGTTTCGCACAAGAGCGACCTGAAAATCTTTTCACCTACACAGACTATCTCTCATGGCCTCAAGATGAACGTTGGGAGATTATCAATGGTGTCGCTTACAATATGACCCCTGCACCATCACGACAGCATCAGGATATCTCCCGGGAGTTGATGATAACTATTGGAAATTTTTTAAAAGGAAAACACTGCAAACTCTATTCTGCACCTTTTGATGTTCTGCTTACGAGTAATAAGAATCTTAATAACAACGAAATTACTACTGTAGTTCAACCAGACCTTGTAGTTATTTGTGATTCATCAAAACTTGACACACGCGGTTGCATAGGAGCACCAGATCTGGTTGTAGAAATTCTCTCCAGAGAAAGTGCATCACGGGATATGAAAACCAAGTTATCACTCTATGAGCAATCAGGTGTCACAGAGTACTGGATAATTAGTCCGTTTGAACAGATAGTCTGGGTTTACCTTTTGGATAAAAATACAAACAGGTATACAAGACCTGAAATATATTCCGATACAGATACTATCCAATCATCAGTTTTGAAAGGTCTGGAGATTTCTATTAATCAGATAATCAGTGATTAGGAGGTGATAACGATCTATCTTACGCGGAGGCGCGGAGCTCGCGGAGTTTAAGAAGTGGGAAGTGTCGCTCTGTTGTAATTGCACATATCATGGAGCATCCACACTACAATCCTAATCGTTTCCGCAGCTCTATCACAGTCAAAATTCACAAATTTTCTACCTTTTAGTTAACTGACCGTTGGTGTGTGTGTTTTATTATAATGTACAATTTGCCGGCGATTGTATGAAAGAAAAAGACACAACGACGCCCCCTCCCCAGTTCAAAGCAGCTGGACCTTCATCGGTGATTGTGCGGTTCACATTGCGGCGTGGAGCTCGATGTAGTTTGAGGATTAATAGAGTCTAAGAAACTTGACAAAACGTATTTTTTATACTATCTTTTGTTATATGAACATAAATAGAGAGATCAAAATATTAGAAATATATCAGAACCACTAACGCCATGGATATCTTTTTTAGAAATACATCTGAAAATGTACAGAATATCGAAACTGCTTTGATAGAATTCGGATTTACTAAAGGTTTTTTCGACCTGAAGGAATTCTACGATCCTGGAAGTATAATCCGAGTGGGCGTACCACCAGTTAGAATTGAAATGTTAAATACAATCAGTGGACTTTCAACCGATCAAGTATGGGAAAACAAAATTGTTGATCCGAATACAAAAACTCAACTCATGTAACGCAGACTTGATTCCACATCAAAGCAACGGATTCTACATTCCGAGTCTTTTTCTCAAATCAACCACTTGTTCAATTGTCAATCCGGTATAAAGAACGACCTTTTCATCAGTTTTACCATTTCGTATCATGATTTCAGCAGAACTTTTTGCTTTCTCAGTTGAACCTTTTTGTACACCAATGCCTATTCCTTCTACTCTACCTTCTTCCCTACCCTCAACCCGTCCATTTATATACGTCGATTCGTACATACTTGCCTCATACCGCAATTGATCGCAATACCGTTCATACGATGCACGTTCTGTTTCATCCATTTTCAGTATGTCAAGTGTTGATGCTGCTTCTTTTAATCCTTTGGCATTAAACGAATCCTCAATCTTCTCATTTTTAAAAAAGTAGATCCATTCATCGAGGGTATCCTTTGCTGTATCATTGAAATTATTTACATTGATAAGGTAATACTCGGGATAGATCTCTGCAACCTTCTGATGTCCATAGAGTTTTTTTGTGATTCATTGAGTTCGAGTATTGATTGAGAGTGTACACCCCGAAAGGTTGTTGTTCCATAGTAGATATAATCATCCTCGGTACCAAATTTGAAATACAAAATATTTACGGAAATTACCTTTACTACATTTGAGTATGCATTGCTTTCTATCATGTGTTCAGTTATAGTTTTAGACGTACCATACAAAATGCGCTGCAAATAATCCAACTCTCTTGAATACTGTATCTCTACTATAATTATATTCTTATCAGAATCCTTTACCTTGATATCCACTCTGTTCGATTTATCATCACTGCAATCCTTATTACTTTCACTATCAAGAATCTCAATAATAGTAATATCGGTGTGAAGCAGCTCACTTAAAAAACCTTCCAATACACCGAAATTTGCCTTACTGCGTAAAAGCCGCTTTATCGCCCAGTCAAAACTTACTAATTTTCTACCCATTTGAAAATCCTTTATTGGATTGTGAACGTCTTATATAAAGTACGATTTGGCGGAGATTGTATGAAGGGAAAAGATGTGACAAGAGATGAAAAAAAACTTTTCACGCGGGGGCGCTCAGATCGCGGAGTTTAAGAGTAAATAAACATCATAGAAAGATACTATAATAGACTAAAAACTCATTTTTACACACTCCAACACTCTACTTTTTCCACTTCCTCTCCGCGGACTCCGCGCCTCCGCGTGAAACCTCCTATTTCTGAAGTTCCCCAGAATTCCACCTCTTTAGAAAATCCTGATACGCCAACGCGATACCATCTTTCATGGGAATCTTATGTTTCCATCCGAGACCATGTAACTTTCCACAATCAAGCAACTTCCGCGGGGTACCATCCGGTTTTGATGTATCAAATTTGATTTCACCCTCATACCCGACAGCCTCTTTTACCATCATAGCAAGGTGTTTAATCGAAACCTCTTCACCGGAACCGATATTGACAATTTCGCCATCATTGTAATTTTGCATAAGATAAATACATGCATCAGCAAGATCATCCGAATAGAGAGATTCACGTCACGCAGAATTTGTTCCCCTGACTTTATTTTATTTAGTGCTTTGTTCACATCTTCCCAATAGAAAAAACAGAGCCTGAATTTTCCTTTTTCATTATGCAAACATTAGCCGTCTTCCTTTAGGCACTGGAATTACGAGGTCGTTTAATTCCGCTGTTTCAAGCCACAAGTTAATTGCATCTTCAATATTTTTCAACGCTTCATAATATGTATTTCCATGAGCCATGCAACCTGACAATTCAGGAACATCTGCTATGTAAACATCATCTTCATTGCTCCAGTAAATAATAATTTCATATTTAGTATTTTCTCTCATAACGCGTCTCCCATATTGTTCTTAATCAAAACATTTCGCACTTGCCGCACCTGGTATTGTTTCGCTTTATTTCCATCTCTTTGTAGATTAATACGTTCTTCGATACCTTTTTTGAAAAAATTGTGATGGCTTCCTCGTATACGAACAGTAAATCCTAATAATTCAAGCAATTTACATAAATCATCAAAATCGATATTTGCATCGGATGAACTGCTCAGCACAACAGCTAAAATCTTTGTATATTTACCCATACATTATAACCAATTTTTATTTACTTCTGCAACAGATTAGTGACCTATAAATAATTTGCCAGTGGCAAGTAATGCACCTTTTTCTCATGCGTAACATCAAGCAAAAATTTTCACTCCTATAAAACTACGATACATCATACTGTTTATGCAATAGAAATGCTATCTCATGAACAGTATCAGTCGGCAAAGAAGACCGTCTCACGCGGAGGCGCGGAGATCGCGGAGTGTAAGATTAAAAATATAGAATGAAGAAATTGGCATAGGCTAACAAACCATTTTCCCACACATTCTTAAACCCTCTACTTTCCCTCTTCCTCTCCGCGCGCTCCGCGTCTCCGCGTGAAACTCTCCTCTATTTCTTATTCACTCTTAAAGCTGACGATTCCAATGGCTTATGATTATTAACCACGCGATAAATACCATCTCGTAATAAAGACTCATTGAAATTAATCAATAAACCGACCTCAAGTTTCAATAACCGTAAATATGTCAATAATTGTTTGGGATGAACTGGAGCAATTTTTTCAACTGATTTTAACTCGACAATTACTGTATTTTCAACTAACAAATCCAAACGGAAACCATCACTGAACTCTATACCATCATATTCAAAATCAACAGGATATTGTCGCTGAACAGACAAACCTCTTTGTTCAATCTTCTTTGCGAGAACCATTTCATAAACAGACTCAAGCAACCCAGGCCCCAAATCCTTGTGGATTTTAATAGATGTATCAATTATAAGTCCTGTTATATCATCTATTTGCATTGGATACCCTTGTGAAGAAAAAAACATCTCACGCGGAGGCGCGGAGAGCGCGGAGTATAAGAGTAATAAAAATATAATAGAGAGAAATTATAATAGGTTAATAACTCATTTTCTTACACATTCTTAAACCCAATTATTTCCTCATCCTCTCCGCGAGCTCCGCGTCTCCGCGTGAAACCCTCCTATTTCCCAATCACCACAGCATTCAACCGCTACATACACAGTTTGTCCATTTACCTGTATTTCAAAAATATGAGATCATTTTTCACTTTTACCCACTGGCCGTGATTCAAGAATCTGGCGAGCGCGTTCAATTGCCTTGTGAAGTGTCTTTTCTAGCACCTCTTTTGGGGGTAGTTCAGTCATGTACGAGGCTACCCTGATTCCCGTTTTTGATAATTGCAACAGTTCAACATGCTCATCTGTCTTTCCAGCACAAAGAATAAGTCCAATTGGTTCGTTTTCACGTTCTTGCATCTCATATTTTTCAAGCCAGCGCAAATACAATTCCATTTGCCCTTTATAGCATGCCTGAAAACGCCCCAGTTTCAGATCTATTGCTACAAGTCGATTGAGATATCGGTTGTAAAATAGCAGGTCAAGGTAATAATCTTCATCATCAATAGTCATTCTCTTTTGTCGCTCAACAAACGTGAATCCCGCACCCAATTCAAGAAGAAAATTTTCAATTTCCCTTATAACTGCTGTTTCAAGGCCTTTCTCACTAAACGGATCTGTTAATTGAAGAAAATCGAGCAGATATGGATCCCGAAATACCATATCTGCAGATAATTGATTGGTAGAACTTAATTTTTTTAATTCAAGTTCTATCACCTTTTCCGGTTTTTTCGCAATTGCAGTACGTTCAAAGAGCATTCCATCAATTTTGGAACGTAGTGCGCGGACTGACCATCGTTCAATCCGGCACATCTCTGCATAAAACGAGCACTTAAGCGTATCATTCATTGGCAGGATTTCAACAAAATGACTCCATCCTAATTGTGTTGATAGTGTCGACACTTTTTCCTTATCAGAAAAAGAGAATAGCATTGAACCATACGGTGGATATTTTGAGCAGAAAACCCTCTACCAAACTCTGCCATCAATTGTCTCGACAGTGTCGAGACAATTTGTTCACCATATTTAGCACGCTTACTTTTTAATATTTCCAACTTAAGTCTCTTACCAACATCCCAGAAAAGCTGTACCTGTGTGGAATTAATTGTACGCGCAACATAAGTATGAGACTGCTCAATAAGAGACCTGATATCACATATCAAACCTTCAGGTATATTTGGTATGACACCTTTACGCATTTAAACCCTCTACTTTCCCTCTTCCTCTCCGCGAGCTCCGCGTCTCCGCGTGAAACTCTCCTCTATTTCTTATTCACTCTTAAAGCTGACGATTCCAATGGCTTATGATTATTAACCACGCGATAAATACCATCTCGTAATAAAGACTCATTGAAATTAATCAATAAACCGACCTCAAGTTTCAATAACCGTAAATATGTCAATAATTGTTTGGGATGAACTGGAGCAATTTTTTCAACTGATTTTAACTCGACAATTACTGTATTTTCAACTAACAAATCCAAACGGAAACCATCACTGAACTCTATACCATCATATTCAAAATCAACAGGATATTGTCGCTGAACAGACAAACCTCTTTGTTCAATCTTCTTTGCGAGAACCATTTCATAAACAGACTCAAGCAACCCAGGCCCCAAATCCTTGTGGATTTTAATAGATGTATCAATTATAAGTCCTGTTATATCATCTATTTGCATTGGATACCCTTGTGAAGAAAAAAACATCTCACGCGGAGGCGCGGAGAGCGCGGAGTATAAGAGTAATAAAAATATAATAGAGAGAAATTATAATAGGTTAATAACTCATTTTCTTACACATTCTTAAACCCAATTATTTCCTCATCCTCTCCGCGAGCTCCGCGTCTCCGCGTGAAACCCTCCTATTTCCCAATCACCACAGCATTCAACCGCTACATACACAGTTTGTCCATTTACCTGTATTTCAAAAATATGAGATCATTTTTCACTTTTACCCACTGGCCGTGATTCAAGAATCTGGCGAGCGCGTTCAATTGCCTTGTGAAGTGTCTTTTCTAGCACCTCTTTTGGGGGTAGTTCAGTCATGTACGAGGCTACCCTGATTCCCGTTTTTGATAATTGCAACAGTTCAACATGCTCATCTGTCTTTCCAGCACAAAGAATAAGTCCAATTGGTTCGTTTTCACGTTCTTGCATCTCATATTTTTCAAGCCAGCGCAAATACAATTCCATTTGCCCTTTATAGCATGCCTGAAAACGCCCCAGTTTCAGATCTATTGCTACAAGTCGATTGAGATATCGGTTGTAAAATAGCAGGTCAAGGTAATAATCTTCATCATCAATAGTCATTCTCTTTTGTCGCTCAACAAACGTGAATCCCGCACCCAATTCAAGAAGAAAATTTTCAATTTCCCTTATAACTGCTGTTTCAAGGCCTTTCTCACTAAACGGATCTGTTAATTGAAGAAAATCGAGCAGATATGGATCCCGAAATACCATATCTGCAGATAATTGATTGGTAGAACTTAATTTTTTTAATTCAAGTTCTATCACCTTTTCCGGTTTTTTCGCAATTGCAGTACGTTCAAAGAGCATTCCATCAATTTTGGAACGTAGTGCGCGGACTGACCATCGTTCAATCCGGCACATCTCTGCATAAAACGAGCACTTAAGCGTATCATTCATTGGCAGGATTTCAACAAAATGACTCCATCCTAATTGTGTTGATAGTGTCGACACTTTTTCCTTATCAGAAAAAGAGAATAGCATTGAACCATACGGTGGATATTTTGAGCAGAAAACCCTCTACCAAACTCTGCCATCAATTGTCTCGACAGTGTCGAGACAATTTGTTCACCATATTTAGCACGCTTACTTTTTAATATTTCCAACTTAAGTCTCTTACCAACATCCCAGAAAAGCTGTACCTGTGTGGAATTAATTGTACGCGCAACATAAGTATGAGACTGCTCAATAAGAGACCTGATATCACATATCAAACCTTCAGGTATATTTGGTATGACACCTTTACGCATTTAAACCCTCTACTTTCCCTCTTCCTCTCCGCGAGCTCCGCGTCTCCGCGTGAAACTCTTCTATTTCCCAAATTCCCCCGCTTCAGAGATATTAGACGGAATCGAAACTTACTTTTTTACTTTTCTTTTTATCTGTTCAATTTTTGCAAGTGACAAGCCAGTCATTTTGCGAATATCCGCGCTATTAATACCGTTCTCTATCATCT
>CAYMGX010000128.1:0-12103 GCA_964390065.1 uncultured Fibrobacter sp.
ATGCGTCAAGCTCGGCACGGAGAATTGCCCTTCTGTCAGGATCGAATGGAAACGGTTCGCCATTATAACCGAGATCTCGTGCAAAGGGTGCGAGATCGAAGGATGTGTAAGTGAGTTCCAAAACTCGTGAGGTAATGAACTGAATGTCTGCTTCTGTGTATTTTGATGGTGGAATAATTGGAAACTGTTTTAAATATCCATATGTTAAATGTGTTCCACCTACTTTTTGTCGAGCATTAAAATCAAATATCAAACTATTAAAAGTGGCTAACAGCATTGTAATATCAGTTAATTTATTAGATAAAATGCATGGCATTGTATTACCAACTGCTGAAAGGGGGAAAATTCCAGTAATAACAGTTCGTTCATCTGTAGATCTGCAAATATCCCTAAATCCAAATAACCATTGCAGTTTCCATTGTTTTTGTTCAACAACGCTGGCTATATTAGAAGATCGTAACCAGTACCTTGGAAGTGCGGATCCGTGTGGCTCTTGCTTTTCTGCAATTGTCATATCACGAGCATCTTCACCATTTGCCTCATAAGTGGCCCATCGGTGATCATACTGATGTACCATCTTTGCTTCATACAATGGCAGATATGTATCAGCTCCAACGGTAAATACCGATCCTGTCAACGTACCACCCATCTCCTCAAGTTTCTCTCTGGACATAAAGAGATGGCTGTCATTTGACATATGAAACATTGTTGAGAATTTAATTCCCCATGGATTTCCCTCTGGTTTGTTTTCGTCAATTAACACCGGTGATGCACGATATATCTTTTTTGTCAACTCTGCATCGTATTGCGACCGGAATATCGGGCAAGTTCTTGTATTGGGGTTGAGAAGTGCAATATCAGCTCCAGAAAGTGAAAATTGTCTGCGAGTGTCCTGCATCTGTGATGTATTTGTAAGGAAAAATGAGAAACGTGCTTCTTTACTTTTTCCAAGTGTTACTAAACAAAATTTCATTCGGCTGTCAACAGCCTTGAATAGTTTTTCCCGATTCTCAAAATCAATTAATGAAACTAATTTTTCATTCTGGCTCACATAAGCAAAGAACGCTTTTGTTGAATCATCGGTGGCTATACCGGATGGAACAATGACACCTGCTCTACCCGATTCATTGACAATTTTGGAAAACAATTCAGCAAAAAGTGCATAGAGGTTTACATCCCCCACCCCGGTAAATGGGAATCGCCCGCCTTCATCCTCACCAATATGAACAAACAGACTTGCAGCTTCAGCCTCCCTGCGTGCGGTATTAAACTCCTGATATATCATTTTTTCAACTTCAGAAATTACCGGTGCATGATCCCGTGATGGATAACAATTTTTTGCAAGCATCCCCTCTGCAAGCCAGGAAATACGCTGTGCCCGTTCTGCCTTATTTTTTGCTGCAGCAACAAGAGGACTGCGGGATGCAAAGAATTCCTCTTCCTGTAATTTTATTCGTTCCCATGGAGGATTTCCTAAAACGCAATCGAATCCACCTTTTTTAAATACTTCAGGAAATTCAAGATGCCAGTGGAAAAAACGATATGTTTCACTAGTGATTCTTGCGTTCCGCTCTTTAATTTTTGCAATTGATTGGTTCGTTAAAAGAAGTATATAATCAGCATTTGTTGGTACCTGATCTTCTGATGAACGTGTTTTAGTCATATAAAACGGTGCAATTATAATGTCCTGTTTTAAACCTAACGACTGGTAGGCTTTGCTATTCTGATATTCTAACCAACGACTTTTTTTTATCTCAATTTCTGCAAGCGTCTCTTCTCCCATTGTGTTAAAGTCATCCAACGAAGGGAGTTCATCCTCTTCAGAATCACCTGAGAATAGAGATTCTTGGACATGATATTGTACTTTAGATAAAGTGTTTTTAAATGTTTCAGGGAGAGTACCAAGTTTAGATAAAGTTTTTTCTATTTCTTCCGCACATTCAGAACGAATTTGTCCAGCGAAGGATTTATTCTTTTTTTTAAGATTGGCGCATACCCCTTTGTCATCTCCCGACAGTGGTTTAAAGGCCTCATCAGGAATTCCTCGGTCTACTACCGCCGGGTCAAGCACACCAACCAGCGCATTTCCGCACCTTATATGCGCATCAAGAAAAGAGAGTGGTTTTCCCGGCTCAAGTGCTTCAAGCCAGAGTGCAGTACGTGCAAGCTCAATTGCCATAGGATTAAGATCAACACCGTAAATACAGTGCGAAATCACCTCACGAAGCGCATGGCGATACTGTTTCTCTGTTGGCTGATCGGGCGTTGCCTCAATGCGCGCCAGTTCAACTGCAATTCGCCGGGATGCAGCAAGGAGAAAGTGACCAGATCCACATGCGGGGTCAATTACTTTCAAAATAAGCAGAGCAGCTTTTGGATCCGCCGGATGTTCATCAAGCGTTTTCTTTATAACCGGCTCCAGTGCAGACTTGATAAGTTCCTTTACAAGAGAATCTGGTGTGTAATATGACCCTGAAAGTTTACGCGCATTTCCCCTTGACTCATCGGTAGTACCTGCATACGAGAAACGCCATGGCCTTGAATCAAACTCAATTTGCGGTACAAGTTCAAGCAGCGATTCGTAAACACTACCAAGTTCCTCACTATCCATATCACGATAATTTATGCGCGCAAGTGTATTTCCCTGCTTGAAAAATGACAAGCTGTAAAGCGCTTTCAGTAAAGACCTGTTTGTAATGGACCCAGTATCAAGATCAGGACACTGATCAGTTCCAAAAAGTCCGCCAAGTGCCGGCAGTGCCAAAGCAGTTTCACCCTTTGCAAGTGCAGAGAAAACAAGAGTAAGCTGCTGCCAGCAATCACAATAATCATCACGACGAAGCCGCTTTTGAGCCTTTTCGCGAAGAACTGCAATACTGTATCCATCAAGATACCGTTTCTGAATCTCCTGTGGTGATGCCGGATCAAGCAGCAATTCACGGTCTTCAGCAGTGGAGAGAAAAATGATACGGTATATTAATCGTAATAATTGCAGCTGGTAGGTGCGAATGTCAAGTTTTTGAGATTCGATAGCACTACGTAAAGCAACATTGTCCGGATGTGCAAGAAAACCGTTTCCGAGCTCGGAAAGTGCTGCAGTAACTCCAATACGCAGGTTTTCTACAGCCCGTTCACCTGTTCCATGCGCTGTTTCGCGCCAGAGTTCAAGAATACACGACTCTGCACCATTCTCACCGGCAAGTAACCGGCTATGGTGAAGAAGCTGATACATAAGTGCAAAATCCGCATATAGCTCTTCAGAAAACATAAGGTCAAGGTCTATTTCGAGCCACGCAGGACGGGTAAGGCTGTGGTTATCGCGATAGAGCCGTATTTGAGATCCATTACAGATAATCCCATACAGTGCATTATCCATTGCATTTAGATACTCCTGCATCAACCCTGATGGTGATCGGCGGCGTCCATCTGTGCCAAACCTTGCATCACTTTTATCAAACTCAATAGCAGCTCCGATAAACTCTACCGGTAACAATCCATTGCACGCAACACGGGTGAGAGGAAACGATCTGTCACTAACTTGACATTTTGAAACTTTTTCAAGATCACTAAATCCAAGTATTCTGGAAAATAAAGGTTCATGCCAGACAGATATCTGGTCAGATTCACTACGATCGGTGCGGTTACGTAAAATATTAAACTCCTGCCACATCGGAAGTGCCATTCGAAAGGCTCTCGCAATTTCATCACGCAGACGCAGTCCTTTTGGAACAAAATAATCTGCATCAGTAGTCCGGTTTGCTTTTCCACTGCGCACCGTGTCAAGCATTGAATTCGGGAACAATCCACCTTCGATACGAATTGACTGAGGAGTGTCGCGTTTTGTCATAATGTCGCTCCTTCTGTCAATGTCTGTGCAGGTATCAGAACAAAAACGCCGATAATATCTGCCGGAAGTACCGGTTCAACACCATAAGAACCGCGAGCATTTGCAGCCTCCCTGACTCTGCGATGATCTGTCAGCAGGAGTTGAGCACGTTCTTTGGCGATTAGTTCAATGTGAGGAGCAAGTTCTTTTGCAGTATCAATAGCCCATTGAATCTGTCGTGTTTTGAGTGTGTCAATCATATCACGAGCAGCCTGAGCATCAAGTGCAACTGTTAGCTCATCATTATTAAGGAGTACACCACCTCTGAACCCGACAATAACAGCCTCCTCAGCAAGCATCTGTTTTGGTTGTGCAAAACGGTCCCGGCGTAAAACGAGCTGACTTCTAAGTCGCAACAGGTAAAGTGCCGTTCGTGATGAAACAGCAGTAGTAAAGATGGCGCCACACCGGGAAATAAGTGTCGTGTTGTTTTGTGCAAGTGCGGTTTCTGCAAGAAAATCGGCTATTGCAGTAATAGCCGGGTGTGTTCTGTGAATAAATGTTCCGCGTTTTGATGGATAGTGCAGATCAAACCATTCGGGAAGCGTTGCAGCTTCCACTCTTTCGCGCAGTGCATCAGGAAGGTGATCAACAGGCAGGTGCAGCCCTTTAACCGATTCGTCAAGTGGTGTATTCAGTGCTCTGGCCGCACCTCGTACAAACTGTTCAACATCATCCTCAGTTCCAAGTGCTTTCATCGCCTTGTTCCATTCCGGAAGTACTTCATCGGGTTTAAGGGAACGCTGCGCAAAGCGTGTGATATTGCGCTTTGACGTTTCGCGTAAACTTTCCCAATGGTTTTCCAGATAGCTTTCTGCCTTAGTGTCAAGACCAAGCTCACTTATAAAATCCTGCTGAATTGCATTATCATCCGTTTTTAAAAGTACACCACTCACGATCGCTTGTGTCAACTTTTCGATATTATCAGGCATGGAAACCGGTACACCAAGCTCTTTTTCAATAAGCTTGACTTTACGCAAGATATTGTCCAGCACAATACCATCAACAGGATTATCTTCACCATAAATCATGGCAGTGCGAACGGTCTTAGCTTTTTGTCCGAATCTGTCAACCCGGCCTTCACGCTGATCATGTCTGGTCGGATTCCAGGATAAATCGTAATGTATAACGGCATTAAAAGTATCCTGCAGGTTGATTCCTTCAGATAGACAGTCAGTTGCGACAAGAATTGTCTGATGCCCGCGAAGGTCTGCGATTCGCTGCTCACGTTCTTCCGGAGCCAATTCACCGGTTATACATTCCACACGCATCATAGTATACTGTTTAAGAAGTACATCATAAAGATATTGAGCAGTTGCAATATAACGGCAAAAGATTACTGGTGAGAAACCGTCTTTTACAAGTTCAGTTACCTCTTTTAGAAGCGCACTAAGTTTCGGATCTTTTTTTGAACCTGAAAGTTCTTTTGCACTGTTTATCATTTTTTCAATTAATGCAGTATGATTTTCCTGTAGTGTTCCCGGTTCAACATCCGAAACAATCATATCATCTGCTTCCACACCGTCAAGAATAGAATCAACGGGTATTTCATCAACGGTTGATTCACCAGTTGAATTTGTCAGAGCGTCAAGCCGTGTCTGCAATGCACGGATAGCTGCTGCGGGGCTTGATGACACACAGCGAAGCAGTGCAAGTGCTGCCCACCAGGACAAACGCTGCTGAAATGTTGTTCCTTTTTTCGCGTTAATGATTATAGAACGGGCATACTTTTTAACTTCTTTAAAAAAATCCTGCCAACCAGTGGTCAGTTTATAGGTGGGGTCAGGTGTTTTACGTTGACGATCAGGAAATAAAGTTGTATCCTGCCACTCCTCAATATCTGCACGGCGCCTTTGAACAAAATGATCTGCAAGCTGTTTTCTCAACTCATCACGTTGTACAATCGACAGCCCGGCCTCGGATGAAAGTTCACTAAACACTGGATTTAGTAGTGAAAGTAAATTAGTAAAAGATCCTTCATCGCCACTATGTGGAGTGGCTGTGAGAAAAAGCATATGTCTCTCAGTATTTGCTGAAAGTTCTTTGAGAAGAGTAAATCTCTGATGGCGAAGATTTCCACTTCGGCTACACGAATGAGCTTCATCAACAATAACAAAATCAGGGCATGCATGAAGAAATTCATCACGACGACGATCTGATTTTATATAGTCAAGTGATATAATTGTAAAGGGAAACTCTTTAAAAATAGATATACCATGAGGTAATCCGCGTTCAAGACGCCCGACTGTTGCCGGCCGTACTACTTCAGCTTCTATATTGAATTTAAAAGCCAATTCCCGTTGCCACTGATCGCAAAGCTGCGGCGGGCAGAGTATTGAAGCAGAGAACACTTCCCCACGGTCAAGCATTTCCCGCAGGATAAGCCCGGCCTCGACTGTTTTTCCAATTCCGACATCATCTGCAATCAGAAGGCGTACAGTATTGTGTTTGAGTGCCATAAGTAAAGGCACAAGCTGATACGCGCGGGGTTCAACTGCAATGTTGCCAAACGATCTGAATGGCCCTGCACCTGCCCGAAGTTTCAGCATAAGCGCCTGCTGCAACAGTCGAACTGCACTGCTGACTCCAGGTTTTGCAGGATCAGGCGGCTGAAAAGATGCAGGCTCAACCGGCATTCTTTCGAGAGGCGGAAAAATTCGTGTTATATCTGTATCAGATCCGGAAAGTGGACGTAACGAGAGCATGGTCGCATTAGAATCTGGTAAAACAACCCATTCGCGTCCTCTCGCACGTACTAAAGATCCGGGATTGTAACTTTCAGTTAAACTCATGTAGAAGCTCCATTACCTGTTGAAGAGGTTCCGAATATGTCAGGAAACATAGCGAGAATTGTGATCCATTGATCCTGTTCTTTAGGGAAACGAACGACAATATAGCCATACTCTTCAAGCTGTGCCTGTTTAGTATTGTCAATTAATAACTGATAGTCAGATTCATGATGCTGTCCATCAATAAAAATAAGTGTTTGGTGATCTGTGTAAACAAAATCAGGTCGGCAATGTACCTCCGGAATGGTAAACTGAGCGCGATCAGGAAGGATATACTGGTTTACATAAAGGAAGTTGAGCCATACTTTCTCAAGTGTTGATCCTGAAAGTGTCATTAGCTCTGCAAACTGATTTTCCCTATTTCCTGTAGTAGAACCCACACCGACCTCTGCTCTAATCATCTGTAAAAGTATCATGAGCACCTGTGGATTTGTTCTGTCAATGGTTTCATGTTCCGGCTGATTGTAGTACGAAAGTAAACATTTATAACATGCGACTTCGCATAGTGAGTTTTGTTTGTTTTGTGCAAGCAGCTCCTCAACTGATGGTTGTTTACCATCAGGTAAAGTGTAATGCATCAGCTCCAAAGCTTTACGCGCAACAGGTCCGATAGCCTCTCTTTGTGTGGCGAGTCTTGTGAGTACACCTGCGCCGCCTTCAGCAGATTCATAAAAGAGAATTGCCTGTCGGTTATCGCGATCTGGTAGCGGTTCTGCCATAAGTTCATTTTCTTCAAGCTGGTAAAGAGATTCAATAGCCCGCTTAAGCGCATACTGTAAAGTAGTAAGTACATTGGATTCGAGTGATGTATGCACGCGCATCAAAAGTACGTTACGCCTGTCTTCAGCGTAAGGACATATTCGCTGAACCAAACCGATAGAACTGTCATCATCCTTTATAGAATCATCACTACTTTCAACGTGTTCATCCTTACTCCAGAATCCTGATGCAGTATTAATGTTAAATCCGAATATCGATTTTTCCTTACGACGTTTCCAGCCAAGATTGATACGGCGTACCGTTGCGGTAGGACCATATTGAAGTTCTACAATCTCACGACCCTCAAAATTAATGGTACTTACTCGACGATTCAGTTTACCGTCTTTCTTTACAAACTGAACAGTTGTTCGTACATCATAGCCCTGACGAAGCCGTTCCTCTTCATCACATGTGATACGGTTTGCTTTTCGTGTACTTACATTTTCGATACGGTAAAGGTTGTGTATTGTTGAAGCAGACCCGAGCTTCGATTTACAAAGTGCACAGAACTCATCTGCTTTTTGCTCACCATAATGACCATATCCACACTCTCCGCAAACAGTCACCTGCTCAACCGGCAAAGAGCTTTCTGTAGAAACATCGTTACCTCTCGCAGTAAGTATAACCTGACGAACACGATACTGCGCACCCTCATGGTAAATAAGACTATTTGGCCCGAATTCTGAAATAGCAAGAAACCGCGGACGTGAAAGGTAGCTGTCATATTTTTTCTTATTTGTCTGAGCGGGAATATAGGCACTTACCGGAAGTCGTGGGAAGTTGTATCCGGGAAGAAAACCTTCCCCTGCAAGATATCTGTAGGTTGAAAAATCGGAGTTCATATTTACCCGCGGCTCAAGAAGCAGTTTCTGCTGATTGAATGCCTCATCATGGCGTCGTTTCGCAGCATTACGCTCTTTTTCAGTAGCCGCAGGATTATCCATTATTTTGCGGGTTTCATCCATCTGGCGTCTTGTCGCTTTGTAAATGTCACGCCACCTGCGTAATGAATCATCAAACTTTTTATACGACCTGTGCATAAGCGCAGTAAGCCACTGATCGATTGCTTCTGATAGTGGTTTTTCCTCTGCAAGCCATAACCCTTTTGCACGTTCAAGATATTCAGGTTCTATCATACTCATAATTTTTCGGGCACGGCTATAGGTTGATGTTTTAAACTGCTCCTGAGATAGCTGTTCCTGAAAAAAGTTCTGGAGTGGCATTGAGTCAGGTTGCTGCATGTCAAGCATCTCGTTGATTGTTGATGGCAGCTTGACACCTGTAGTTGCAAGCCAGGTAGCATGAATATGCGAGGCCAGAAGATCATCATTACAAAGGTCAAGTGATGGTGGTATTACTTCACCGTGAATCATTCGCACCGGATCGGCAAAGAAATATTGATCATGTGGACTTTGAGCAGCACAATATGTTATCACAAGTGCAGGTTGTCCGCTTCTGCCAGCACGACCACTTCGCTGTGCATAATTTGCAGGTGTCGGCGGAACGTTTCTCATGTAAACAGTATTAAGTGTAGCAATATTGACACCAAGCTCCATAGTTGGTGAACAGAAAAGAATCTTAAGATCACCTTTTCTAAACTGATCTTCACGCTCTTCACGTAATTCACTTTCCACCTGTGCGGTATGTTCGCGGGCGTGCAGTGAATGAAAAATGGTCACACCGTTGACAAGATATTCTGCAACATTATTGTAAAGTGCTGCAAAAAATTCATTGGTTACTGCATATCTGTCTGGTGACAGCTCACTTTTACTATGACCATCACATCGTTTCCATATAAGTAAATCACCCTTTAACTGATATCCGTAATCATTCTTACCGAGTTCTACTTTTGTTAAATACCCCTGATTTTCTGCTACAGTTACAATCTGAAGAACCAGCTTTTCAAATTCTACAGTTGTCAACTTGAGATCAGCAATTCCCCAGGTTGATGGTTTTTTAAGATCTGTTCCGGCTTTACTTCGGATACTCAACACTTCTAACATATCATCAGTTTTATGCGAATTCTTCTTACTTCCAACAATCATCACCCTTGACGTTGCAATATCCGCATCCTCAAAAATACCCCAGGGCTCTTTTAAATAGCTGGCGCTCTGCGTACGGATCTGTTCCCGTGTTGTATCTGAAAGGTGATGTGTTTGAATGCAGAGTTTTCTCCTCATGTCATTAAAAATAATTGTGAGAAGTTTTTTGCGTACTTCAGGTGATGCGTTTTTTAAACGGGAATCGCATGCCTGCCAGTATTCATCGTTACAAAGATCATCAATCTCTTCATACTCTATTTTCAATAGACCAAGCTGTTCCAGGTTCGGACTATTGTAACGCCACCCGCGTCGTAAATCAAGATAAAGCCGATGGCCTAATACGCGACGCATTGCATCTTCAGCCCGTTTTTTGTTGATACCACTTAAAACATGAGGTTCCTGAAGATACTCACATCTTATTGCAGGATCATCAGTATGAAATTGTAAAGCCTTGAAAACTTCATCTGCAAAAGTATCCTCCCGAAGGTATTTTTCACTGGTATTAGCGATAGCAGTAAGTAATGCACTTCGCAAAAGCAGCATCTGCATGAAATCATTAAAATGTCCAGCTTGTAAAGACGCATCCTGTCTGTTATCTGTAAACCCAAGCAGTTTTCGTGCAGCATCTTCAAGCTTCACCTCAGGATCAAGCAGATAACGCAGCGAATTGAGAGATAGTATCGTTGTCGCAGAACTACGTCCTTCACCAGAAAGTCCAGGCAGCTTTAGTGCATCTTTACCTCTATCATATTGTATACCGCATGATGGACAGAATTTGAAAGAGCCACGAATGACAACACAGCGAATACCATCCGCTGCAACAAGTCCATCAGGGGCAACATAACTAACTGTTGGTATAGAGTCTTTATAGGGTGATTTAATTTCAGTAGGTTTATCTGGGTTAATCCATGTTTCCGGAACAACATCATTAATGATACCTGATTCATTCCATTTCATTTCACAATCAGGCATGAGAAATGCGTAATTAGAGTTATCTTCATCAAGACTGAGTTCATCAATTTTTCGGGGTTCAAATCGCATTGGTGAATCAAGTTCCCATACAGGGTGATATTCCTGCCCGCAGCTTCTGCAGAAATGGGTATCAAAAAGTCTCTTTGAACGCTCACTACCTGGAAGATATACCTGACCGGATAGATCGCAGGTACGTTTTTCAGGAGCTTCAAGTGTTGCATAGAGAGTACCTGCACCGGAAATAAATTGATGAAGCCTATATGCAAAAAAGGATCGTCCTTCATGATTTCGCGTATTGTATGTCAACAAAAGAAATTTTAGCAGATATGCAATGCAACTATCAGGATCAATTCCTGTATCATCACCAAGAATTTTTGCAATAGTCTTTAATTGTAAAGGTCTGTTACGTATCCACAGGTCATCCTCTTTTGTCAAACCAATACGGGTTTCAATCCAGCAGGCCACAGGATGATTTCTAAGCTCTTCATAAGCAATCGTTGACGGTACTCCATTTGATACGGTCATTTCGAGTGATTGCTTAGTCCAACCGGTAACACCGATAGTTTTTAATTCAAGTGTTTCCCCAATGATATCATCTGTTTGAACGCGGGTACCAAAAAGTGTTGTTGCAACAGCAGCGACGGTTTGGGCCCGATCTATACGCTTACCCTCTGTAGCCATAGTTGCAGAAGTCCCAATAGTTAAAACATTTGGATTTAATGACTCACGAATTCGCCTGACAAGCATGGCAACATCAGCCCCCTGACGTCCGCGATAGGTGTGAAGTTCATCAAGTACAAGAAATTCAAGTCCGCGGCAATGCTCAACTATTTTTTTATCTTTATCACTATCCTGGCGGGTCATGAGCAGTTCAAGCATCATAAAGTTTGTGAGCAGAATATCAGGTGGTGTTTGGGCCATCTGTAAACGTTCTGCATCACTTTCCTGACCGGTATATCGCCCATAAGTAACAGGCTTACCTGCTTCACCAAGAAATTCATTAAGTTCCTCAAGTTGACTATTTGCGAGTGCATTCATTGGATAGATTATAATTGCACGGGTTTTGGAAACTTTATCAAGCTCTTTAGCCTTTAGAATTGCATCAATGATAGGAATAAAAAAGGTAAGTGATTTTCCGGAACCGGTTCCTGTGGTAACAACATAACTTCTTTTTCTCTCGGCAATTTTTAAAGCATGTTCCTGATGAGAGAATAGTTGCAGGGATTTTTCATAGGGAGTATTGCGCTTAATCCGAAATATTTTTTCAGTCAAAGGGTGAAGTGAGCCGCTGGCAACATGTTCTTTAACACTTTTTCCAAGAACAAATGATGGATTCAACTGCAAATAGGGTGATGGCCAATAAGTTTCATTTTTATACTGAGTATCAACAAAATCTTTGATATCCTTTGAACCTGGAGAAACAAAACTTGTAGTAAACTGCTCATAATCGTTGACAAGCCTGTCACGGAATTCGAAGACATTCATAACGTTTCCTATGTTGGTATACCACTACCTACGCCCGGCAAAGAATAGCTTAACCGATTGAATTTCAATTAGTTATTAATTCAAAATAACCACGATGATCAATAATCAATACAATAATCTACTGCCTGATTTTATCATATGTACAGAATGATTTCTACGTAGTTTAATGA
>CAYMGX010000129.1:0-12028 GCA_964390065.1 uncultured Fibrobacter sp.
GAGGTTGAGGTTGAGGTTGAGGTTGAGGTTGAGGTTGAGGTTGAGGTTGAGGTTGAGGTTAAGGTTAAGGTTAAGGTTAAGGTTTCTACAATACAGCATCATTGAGTAAAGACCTGCTTAGTCAACGAAATACACTTTGAGTGCATCGAATGTTTCCGGAAGTGATTGAGAAATAACCTTTGTTTCTCCAAGTACCGGGAAAAAATTGGTATCACCGTTCCAGCGTGGGACAATATGCATATGGATATGCTGATCTATTCCTGCACCGGCAGGACGCCCAAGATTCATACCAATATTGAAACCATCAGGGTGAAATGCTTTTGAGAGTGCATCCTTACACTTACAGAGAAGTGACCATAGTTCCGACGATGTCTCAGTGTCAAGAGCAAGCATATCTGATGTATGCGTATATGGAATAACCATAAGATGTCCGTTATTATACGGAAACAGATTCATGACAATGAAACAGGTTTTTCCTCTATACAGAATAAGATTCTTTTTATCATCATTTTCGGAAGGCTTGGTGCAGAAAACACAGCCATCATCTTTTTTATCAACATTTGCAATATAACTCATACGCCACGGTGCCCATAATAGATCCATTTACCAATATTCCTTTTTGTCTACCACAGAGCCACAGTAAGCACAGCTAATACTGTTTAAAGCGAGTACGCCCATACATACCTGTGACTTTGCGGGAAACAGCGTTATGCATTAAAATAACACGTTTATGCCAAAATTCAGGAGTAATCCCCTCCCGCCGACATCAGCACTTTCGTCAATATCACCGAATGGAATCATAAATTTACCATCAACATAGACCCCCACAGGCATTACAGGGAGCTTTACCATAACTCCGGCATCTATGTGGCATCCCCAGTGAGGTGTCATAAGCTGATTTCCGATCTCCTCTGCAACAGCTTTCATCACATCATCTTTACCCAGAATATCAGCACCCAAAGCAGTTACAGACTTTGATGTATTGAGGATATTTCCAAGAGCGTCTTCAACAATTTTTGCCGAGAGAACCGGTGTTGCAAAAAGCAGCGTTGCGCCTCCACCGGCATAAATATTCAGTGTTTTAAGCGGCCTGGGAAAGCGCACAAGAAACTTACGAACTGTAAGATCAAAGTTAAGTTTCATATAGGGTGTTTTATCGATTCCAAGGTACCCGAGGTCGAAATAATCAAGCGATATAGGAATTGAATCATAGACTACATCAAAATCTGATGGTTTCGGTATGCTGGAATTGTCCCCTTTATAACTCATCGAACGAGGGTACCTGATAACGCCATCATACTGCCAGGCACCGAAATTTGATGACAATTCAACACAGTCAAGAAACGGCACCACATCGATGAATATTTTACCACCAAGATTGAATGGTTTTTGTTCCCAGCCGGTTCTATCAACATAGATTGGAAGGCTGGAGCCATCAAGTGGCAAATTATACCCTGTAACGCCATTATTTATCTTGAGCTGACTGAAAACAAGCTGAGCACTATTATCTTCCATGTTGACAGAGAAATCTGTGCCGTAATGTAAGCCGAACCCGATAAGCGCAAACGCAGAAAAGTACACCGATGATGCAAGGGTGAACAGTGCTGCAAGAATTTTACATTTAAACATGTATCCTCCATTCAGAGAGTGATTTATGTATATTTTCTACTCATATCAATCATTGCAGATATAATTATAATATACTATGATTCATGAGGTTATGCATTATCATTTCCTGTTTTTGTTTTTATGAAAGCATTAAATATTTTATAGTTTTAGTGAACAATCACTGCAACAGGGAGCATTTTGAATAATAGAGTAATTTTACCAGTTTTTTTATATGTGTTCGTATCGTTCAGATGCATTTTCTCAGAGACCCCCGATACACTTTTAAACCAGGCACTTGCTCCGTTTACAAAAATGAATTCGATGGATGGTTCCCTGAAACGGTATCAATTATTTAAGGGCAAAATTCAGGAATCAGCAGCGACTTTTAAATATGACCGGGAAAACGGATCCTGCTATAGATATACTGCTCCATCAAAGCTTGACATTTTTATTCATGATTCAGTACAATACTCGGTAGATCCTCAGAAAAAAACCGGATTCAAATTTTACTATAGCAGCATGCCTGATCTCACCGATCTTGATCCGGTTGGACGTTTTTTTAATTATTTCGGAAAAAAAACTGCTTTGAACTTTAGCGGAAGCATTGACAGTACAATAATATTTCATCATACAGACAGCAGTGGCGCCATTGATTTTTCAGCAGGTATACATCGTGACCGGAAAAGACTTGATTTTATTGAGTTTTTCAACAATAAAATGCTTATTCAGCAGGTAGATTTCACCTATGACAATGCTATTAATCTTAAAACAATTGTCACCCGTTACCTTGTGGGTAACGAGCTGTTAAAAGACTCTATTATACTCAGGTATAAAACATCAGATAAATTAATATCACCATCAACCTTTTCAGTGCCATCAGGGATAGACTGGAAGTAATTCTTTACAAGTATTTAAATGTAAATGAAGAAACATGCAGAGTTCCCTACTTTTACTTATTAGCTGCAGGCCTGATTATTCTGAATTCATTACATTCGTGAACAGGAAATACGGAAACTATACCCCAATTTCTGATTGTACATTCCACAAGTTCAATGTTGAATAAGAAAATAATCTGGCAGATACCATCAGAAACTATTATTTTCTGTCCGCAATTTTTATTTAACAAATAACTTCTTCATAACAGGGATGAGCATAATGGAACAGCACAACAACGAATCATCAACAAAAATACTCGCCGCAGACCCATCAGCACTTGGACTTTTCGGTCTTGCAATGGTCACCCTTGTGGCATCATCGCAAAAACTTGGATTAACAAGCGGTCTTTCGTTTGTAATACCCTGGGCACTATTTCTGGGGGCGCTTGCACAGCTTTTTGCCTGTGCCGGAGATTCAAAGCGAAACAACACATTTGGAACTACCGCATTTGGAGCGTTCGGATTCTTCTGGCTTGCAGTTGCAATGTCATGGCTTGTAAAGATGGGAGTATTCGGTGATACGTTAGCATCAGCTGTTGACATAAAGCAATTAGGTATTGCATTTGTCGGGTATCTGATTTTTACTATTTACATGACCATCGGATCAATGGAAACCAACAAAGTTTTATTTATTATCTTTGTTTTAATTGATTTTCTTTTTATCGGACTCGCAGGAAACAGCCTTGGAATACATCCCGAAGCAAGCCATAAAATCGCAGCCTATTCAGAATTACTCATTTCGTTAATGTCTTTTTACGGCTCAGCTGCATCGGTATTAAATATTCAATTTGGAAAAACATTTCTCCCTGTCGGTAAGCCATTCGGAATTTTTAAAAAGAGTGCATAATCCGGATCTACCATAGTGCCTGATGTCACATACTTCATACCATCAGTGCGTCAGGCAAAAATATCCCGTGTACCTTTTTATTACCAAAATGTACAATAACGCAGACTTGAAACTATAACAGATTTTATATGATTGACAGGAGAGCCCTCTATTCCTGTTAGCACCGGGCGTTATCATTTATTACACTTCATCCTCTACAAATACATCAAGTACATTCCTGTTTGAACCAATAAAATTGTACAACGTCGCCCTGCCTACACCCAGAATTCTGGCGGCTTTTGCCTTGTTTCCACCCGATTTGAGTAATGCCTTTTCGACAATTTCAACCGCAAGCTTTGGCTTCCGTCCTGCTTTGCCTGGCGTATGAAAGCCGGGTAATCCTGACTTCATTACTGCATTTGTAATTTCCGGCGGCAGATGTTCTCTCTGAATGATTGAACCTTTACATTTAATAAGTGCAAACTGTATGGCATTTTGCAATTGACGCACATTACCGGGCCACCGGTAGTTCATCATATTTGAGAGTGCTTCATCGGAAACACCTGATTTTACTATATCACTTTTAAACATGTTCCTGCTGAGAAAATGCTTTACAAGTAAGGGAATGTCATTTCTGCGATCACGTAATGGCGGCATTTCAATTGGTACAACGGCAAGTCTATAAAACAGATCTTCCCGGAATGTTCCTGCTGCAACCATTTCCTTAAGATTCCTGTTCGTAGCACATATGATACGGACATCGACTTTCTTTGAGTGCTCGCTGCCAACCGGTTCAAAGACACCTTCCTGCAGGACACGAAGCAGCTTCACCTGCATCCGTAAAGACAGCTCTCCGATTTCATCAAGAAATAGTGTACCTTTATCCGCAAGTTCAAACCGTCCTTTTTTATCCCTGATTGCACCTGTAAATGAACCCTTTACATGACCAAAGAGTTCGCTCTCAAGAGTGCCTTCCGGGAGTGCGCCACAATTGACAGGTACGAATAATTTATCACGCCGCCTGCTCTCTTTATGTACCGCTGCAGCAACAAGCTCCTTGCCCGTACCGCTTTCCCCGGTGATAATAACCGGAAAATCGCTGCCTGCAAGATCCCTGATAAGCGCAAATACCTCAAGCATCTTGTAATCCTGCCCGATAATGCCGCTAAATGATTCTATCTCACCAAGCTTTGTTTCCAGCTCCCGTATTCTTGTATTGTCATGAATTGTCGCAATCGCACCAATGATCGCACCACGATCACTCCTGAACGGTACCCGTGTTACGTCAAGCTCTTTTCTCTCTCCATCATCTCCAAGTAAAAGTGTTGCATACGACGATGATTCCATTTTCGAAAAATCATGTATTCCGTCACAAAACAGACACTGTTCCCCGCAAAAATCGGGTTTGATAATATCGTGACAGTCCCGTCCGAGTGCATCATCACGTTTAATACCGGTAAGCCGTTCTGCACCTGTATTAAACACAACGATTTTACGATCCAGACCATGTGCAATTATACCATCATTCAGACTGTCAAGTACATCACCGAACAGACCAGCCTGCTGTATCAAGGCATGATAATACCCTTTTGTAAAAAGATCGCGAATATTGAGAATAAGTGAATCGATACATTTGCGGTAGGTTTCCGGAGTTCTGATATCCGGCTGAATAATTTTCCATTTCAGTACAGGTGGAATGCCCGGAAAAACCAATTGGTTTATTGAGTCGGATTCGAATAGTACAACGACAAGATCATACCTGTTATTTGCGACATTCTCAATGGTAACAGATTGTTCCAACGGAACATTTATCGAGCTTAGCATCTGTTTCAACCCGTGTGTCTCTGCCAATGGCGTAACACCGGCACTATCAATCCTGACTTCAGGTGCAGCATATTCCCGTGCAACAACTTGTGCTATACGTGATGCTACATGATCTGCGTCAAGGAAAAGAACCCCATTTTTCATGTATATCATTACCTTGTTACAGTTTACTTTAAAATTCATGCAGAAGAGAATACATCAGTATGATTGGCATCTGTAATTCATCTGAATCTACTCAATAACACCGGCACTTTTAGCCATCTCATTACGAACCCTTGGAATAAGTCGCGGTGTAACGCTCAAAGCCGTAATTCCGGTTTGAATCAACCGTGTGGGTATGCCTTCCCTGCCGGCCATTTCACCGCAGATGGACAACGATTTATTTTGCCGGCTGGCTTCATCAGAGAGCATTGTAAGCAGATCCCAGAGCACCGGATGTTCCGGATTATAATCCTGAGATACAAGTTCATTCGATCTGTCAATTGCAAAAAGGTATTGGATCAGATCATTAGAACCAACACTACCAAAGTCCACCAGATTCAGTATCTTCCTGGCCTGAAGAAACGCACTGGGCACCTCGAACATCACACCATACTCAATGTTTTTTTCAGCACCCGGTAAAGAACCAATAGCCGCACGTGCCCGTACCAGCAGTTCTTCAACCTGTTGTGCATCAACAACCATTGGAAACAGGATGCGGATTTTATGATTCAGGGCCACTCTGCCAAGAGCTCTCAGTTGTGCATCAAATATATCAGGATTACCCAGTAAAAACCGTGCCCCGCGCCATCCAAGATAGGGATTTGCCTCTTTTTTAATTCGTAAAAAAGGCAGCGGTTTATCTCCTCCGACATCAAGCATGCGGAATGTAACGACCTTACCATTAATAGCGTCGGCTGCGTTGTTGTAAAATTCAAACTGTTCATCCTCTGACAGCAGCTTTTCTGATCTGATAAACTGAATTTCTGTTCTGAACAACCCGATTCCATCAGCACCAACACTTGACGCAAAGCGAACATCATCAAGCGTGCTTGCATTTGCAAGCACCTGTGTTCCCTCCGGTGAATTTAGTATGCAGACTGCACCGGTATCAACATTTTCAACCGGTGATAATTCCGTAATCGTTTTTTCATCAGGCAACAGATACACATCACCACTATCCCCATCAATAAGCAGCTGATCTCCGCACCGTACATAATTCATGATCCCGTGAATACCCGTTACTGACGGGAAACCGACAGATCGTGCAATAATGGCGGCATGTGATGTAATACCGCCTTTTTCTGTCACAAATCCTAACACTTTGTCAAGATTCATATTAATAATCATGTCAGGTGTAAGTTCCTCTGCAACGATAATTCTGCCATCGCCCTTGATACAATGCGATTGTCCGGCGCAAACGAAACCGCTTTTATTGTTACCAAGACGATTAAGCAGACGCCTGCGTATTTCACCAATATCGGAAGCCCTCTCCCGTAGATATTGATTGTCAAGATTCGCAAACTTCTCCTCATAGGTACTGAACACATCAGAAATGGCCCATTCAACATTTCTTCGTTGATCAACAACCATATTCTTTATGGAATCAATGACTTTCGGATCATTCATGATATGTTTTTGTGTCTGAAAGATCTCAGACTCTGCATGTCCAATGGATTCTGCAACATCACTGGCAATCCTGTCGAGTTCATCAGAGCAGTTCTTTCTCACTTCGTCAAACCGTTCCAGTTCACTTTTTATTGATTCGTCATTGACAAGAGAATATTCTATAACAGCCTTGTGACGTTCCGCAGAATACAGGCATGCCTGTCCGCTTATACGCCCGGAGCTTATTGACAGACCTTTAAATTTCATCTCATTTCTGTCAGTAGTAACTGTCTGCCCTTTCATGCTGCTTCCCTCCTGAATGCAATCATCCCAGCTCTGCATAAAGAAAAATCAAATCGTACAGGATCATTATAATCAAATTTACGTAATACACCCGTGATCTCTTCAGCCATCCGCCAGTCAACGGTTCTTCTTTTTGTAAACCCGAGCGACGTGGCAATCCGGGCTATATGTGTATCCACCGGCATAACAAGTATTGATGGCATAACATTTTTCCACAAACCAAAATCGATGCCATCCCGTTCCCGAACCATCCATCGTAAAAACATATTAAGTCTCTTGCAGGCACTTCCCGATGATGGTGACGGGAAAAAATAGTCAAACGATGGCTGTACCGTCTTTGAAAGTATCCGTGCTATTTTCCTGATAGCGATAGTGTAGTGATCGAGCTTCTCCCTGACAGTCTCACCTTGCTGCACAGCGCAAAACAGTATTTCAAGGCTGCCATATTCCATTCTGACATATCGATAGCAATCAAGAAGCAGTGCTATGTCATCAGAAGTATTAAAGCGGTGTTTAAAGCCCTTAAACATTGTTTGTTTCTCTTTCAAGGTAGTGTTCATAATGAACAATGATGGTTCCTGATCCATTATTTCAAGTACCATATTGACATTACGAACAATCATCTCTGCACGGCCGTAAGCAATTGATGATGCAAGAAACGCACACGCCTCAATATCGTTATTATCAGAAAATCTGTGTACGCAAAGAAGAGGATCCAGACGCAAAAATGAGGGTTTGTGATACTTCTTAAAAGTTGTTTCAAGATAGTTTTTCAGATTATTACTACTCATAACAGCCACAAACCGCCAATAAAAGGTTCCAGAATTGCATTATATTTCATATTTAGTTTTTGTCAGATCTTTATTTAATATAATTGGTAGTGTCTTGAAACAAAACAATTTTTAGACACTTTTACAGTAATCTGACAATAAACAATATCCGGTTTCGCCTTCCCGATAAGATTTGTTTGCAATGCGCCTCTTTTAAAATTGCTTTTCGGGAATCTGTGTTACCAGGTAGTACAACAGTGTTATTGTTAATCCGGTATGCTACTGCAGATGATACCCCGGTGTAGTACCGGCCGTGTGCAATTACCCATCAAATTGATATCCACCCTTATCGTCCATCATCACTAACATGTTGCTTTTTGCAAAATTAAGAAGTATACTACTTATGAAGTAATTGCTGTACCATAACATGGGAGAATACTGCCTTGAAATCTGTAGAATACACAGCCACAATCAAGACATCCGAGATTGGCAAAGGTGGCGCATACATCAGCTTTCCGTATGATGTGAAAGAGGTTTTCGGTAAAACAGGAAGAATAAAAGTAAAGTGTATGTTAGAGAACGTCGAATATCGCGGTTCTCTTGTCAAAATGGGTACAACCAGTTACATTATCGGCATATCAAAGGATATCAGAAGTAAAATTGGAAAAGATATCGGCCATAAAATCCATGTATCTATTTGTGAAGATACTGATGAACGCATTGTTGAAATTCATCCTGAACTTCAGCCTATTCTTGCCACTAACAGCGACCTCATGACACGATACAATAAATTATCCCACTCAAAACGCAAAGAGATATGGCTTCAATTGTCAAGCGCTAAACGACCAGAGACATTACAGACACGGTTAAAACAGATAATTGACGAGATGTAGTTAGGTGGGGGGCTGTAGCAAGTAGCAAGTAGTTGTAGATATCGAAATAGAAGCATTTCAGACTCTGTACTATATAAAGATCACCTCTATTTTTACCCATATACACTGCGTTTCTATTAGAGAGAGACGCCTGCCCGATGCAGCTCCTGATAATAACCACATCAGTATCTTTAAAAAATCCCGGAAAACTTGTCAAATTAAATACAGAATCGGGTACCCTGCCCAATTCTATTCGCACCCAAGTATACGGTAGGCTCCGGGTCGATGCCCTTGGGATGGCCACTTCACTGTGTTCCAGACCTTCCGTTTACGTCCACTCAGCCGGGACTACTTCATGACTTCCACTTCGTTACGTTATCCCAATTCCTGTGGCACTCACGCTTATAAGGATTACTCCCAGGCCTACTTCATGTCAGAATCATCATGCTTTTGGTTCGTCGAAGATCCACTTCGTTCCCCTTCAAAGCGGATTTAACGACTTCAGTCTGATGTTGTACTGATTTGGTAATCATAACTGAGAACTATTGACATATTTAAAAATAAATAATTTGCTTCAAAAAAAAATCAAATCATAATGCATTGATATTTATTTGAATAATGTACTTGACCGTTATTATGATTAAAAATAATTCGCAAGTAATACAATATTTTCATAAATTAAGTATGTTTCTTCTAAATTCGGTTAATTTGTAATCTTATCACAAATCCAGTTATTTACTTCCGTTTCACCTGAAACAGGAACTGTAGAACCAGATAACCTATTGAATAATATAAGTGTGATCGTAAATCAAATATAATCACGCTCTGGTATATATATTTACAGAAAGAGAAAGAACATGCAGCAATTTCACCTTCACACGTTATGGTATGTTTTTGTATTTTCGTTTTTAATAGTTGGAGCTACTGTTCCTTCCCAATATGGTATCTACGCAATTGACACATGTAAGATTGGTGATAAAGCTGGAACTACGGGTAGTGGAACTATCGGATCAGCAAAGCTTGTTTCCGTTGGAAGTGATGCAGTAATTAATGGAGATATCCAATCGGCTGGAACGATAACTCTTTTCGACAGAGCTATAGTAAATGGTAGTGTTACTGCCAGGAACAGTATCAACAAATCATATGGTGTAGTTGTAAATGGTTCAACAAATTCAAATACGAATGTAGTTTCTTATACAATTCCAACAAAATCATTTTCCACCGGTACGGTAAATGTGTTTGTTCCTCTTGACAGTACCAGAATTATTGCTCCGGGTAATTACGGGAATATTACAATTTCTGCACGAGCGACAGTAACATTTTCAAACGGAATATATAACGTCAAGTCGTTAATCATTGAAAACGATGTTAAAGTTAAGCTAAATTTCCCATCCGATGGAAAAATAGAAATAAATAGTTCTGGTGCGTTGACAGTAGGAGATAGAGTCGTTAGTACGTTTACACAAAGTAATAACAGTTATGCTGTTAACTATTATTCTGCTGGAACAGGAACAGTTCGAATTGGTTTTGATGGTACCGTCTATGGAAATATTGTGGCGCCAAATGCACGTGCCATTATTCACCGGGGTACCCAATTTACCGGTACTGTCTATGCGAAAAAAATAGAGTTGCAGCCGAGTGTGTTTTATGAGGCAGATGTTGCAGCACCAAATTTGAGAATCGCTTATCCCATAAATAACACATACTCTTCCAGCCGGACACCCCGTGTGGTTGTAAAGTATAGTGATGATAAAGCTGGTATTGATATTGCATCTCTGAGGATTTCTGTTAATGGCGCAGATCGTACATCATTGTTTACACTAAATGGTGATTCTGCTGTCTGGCAGATTCCTTCAAATTACAAGCTTCCAGAAGGACAAAACACCATTACTGCAGATGTAATGGATCGGTCCGCAAATTTATCACATTCGGAAGTATCGTTCAAGGTTGATGAATCAAAACCGGTTATTGCTTTTGTTAGTCCTGTAAGCGGGACAACTTCTCCAGTAGACACACCACTTGTGTCTGTATCATTTTCAGATCAGTATTCCGGGATAAACAAAGCCGGTTTTGTTGCTTTACTCGATGGCAATCCTATTACATCAAACTTTATACTGACCAACACAACAGCGGTCTATCAGATGTGTTCTTTAAACAAACTTTCATCAGGAGCACATACTTTTACTGTTTCGATTGCAGACAGTTGTGGTAATGTGCAAAGTGCTTCTTCTTCATATACTGTGAATAAACCTCCGGTCACGGTTGCAATAATTGCACCTGTAAATGGATCGTATACCAATCAGAATCCTGTAACCATTCGATGGAGTGTCAATGGTGTTGAACAGACAATACAAACTGCACAAACACTTATTTCGGGAAATAATACAATAACCAGATCCTATACGGATCAATATGGAACGACCGGCAGTGCAAGTGTCAACGTTACCCTTGATACACAGGTACCAGTTGTTGTAATAAGTTCGCCGGTAAATAACTCAATAACAAATCAGAGTACTACAGGAGTTATTTGGACTGTTGATGGAATAACTCAAACTACCGAAACAACTGAAACATTGACAAATGGTGTAAATACGATTACTCGTAGTTTTACCGATGAGGCAGGAAACACAGGAGTTGCAACTGTTCAAATCACTCTGCAGACAAATACACAACCTTTGCCACCCGATCCTGTTACGGTTGCTCCAAAACTTGACAGTACACAGTTTACAAGTTTAATAGATGCTACATCATTTCTGTATACGGGTAGTCATCCGATTCAGACTGGAGTAGCAGAAGGTACTATTGAACCGAATAGGGCTGCAGTTATTCGTGGTAAAGTCCTTGACAGAAATAACAACCCACTTCCGGGAGTTAAAATAACAATCTCCGGTCACCCTGAATTCGGGCAGACACTAAGCAGGCTGGATGGAATGTTTGATATTGCTGTGAATGGTGGTGGTTTACTGAAAATAGTTTACGAAAAAGAGACCTGGTTTGATGTACATCGGCAGATTGATGTACCATGGCAAAACTATGTAATAGCACCTGACGTCGTTATGGTACAGGCAGATCCGGTTGTAACACCAATCTCTCTTACTGCTACCACAGAGATGCAGGTCATGAGGGCAAGTACAGTTACTGATAATGATGGAACACGTACTGCAACAATATTATTTCCTCCTGGAATTGAAGTTACCAGTGGAAATTATAATACTATCAATGTGAGAGCAACTGAATATACGGTCGGTCCAAATGGACAAAATGCGATGCCTGCAGAGTTACCCCCTGGAACCGGGTATACTT
>CAYMGX010000130.1:0-12026 GCA_964390065.1 uncultured Fibrobacter sp.
CTATTCTATGTTGATAAATCAAAACTATTATTATTTGCACCAGAATTCAAGAATGCACCATATTTTTCAAATGTTCCATTCGATAAAAATATCATACATTGTCCACCTGCAAAAACTTTAACAATTGCATTTGCCAACGATTTCCATACTGTTGACAATTTTAGAAGTGAGAAGAACGTTGACATAAAAAAAGGGCAACTTTTAGGAGCCCGAATTGCACAGAAGAAAACACGATTTCATTATGGTGAAAAGCTGGAAGCTCATAAACTGGCAGGGTACACATTGTTTTATGCAGATTATTGTGGAAATTTTGAGCTACACTATTTCCATCATGCAGATATGCAGGAATTGGATGGTAATGTATTTCCAATCTCATTTCTAATGGTGTATTGGAGTGCGAGGGTGACTGCAAACTCCTCAGATACTCCTACGAATGAACAGGTAGAACGTTTTGCAAAAGACGGTATGATGAATGTTAAGAAACGATGGGAAGATAAGGACTATGTTATTGAACCTCAGAGTTCATTGCTTAGAACTCATAAAATTATTCCTGTATTTTTTATCGAAGTAAAAAAGAAATATAGTGGCGGGAGGGAGAAATGTGCTCTTACGATCTCATCTGATGAAGCAGCTGGCTGCATGGGGGCAACTGATGGTGACATGTACTATAAGGATTATGACGTAAATGATTATTTACAGGTTGGCACATATATAGATATTGATGGGAAAAAGTATGGAGTTTTTACAGCTGCTCATGAGATAGGACATGCGACAGGGAAGGCTGATGAGTATTCTTACGATTTCGGGGATATTAATAAATGGGCAAGAAATGCGGAAGACGGTCCATTTTCGCAGTATTATCCTGGCATGCCTTATAGAATCGATGACAGTTCAATGATGTGGTCAAATAGAGCCCCAAGAATGCGTCATTATTGGTTTTTTGTCAACTGGATTAACGAATGTGCAAAAGATGTGAATAAGCTGAAAGCTTGCTTGAATAGTGATGAATTTAAAATTTCCTATAAGTTTGGTAAAACTGAGCTTAACTATTTTCTTCCTGGAACAGGTACGGATTTTCGTAATATTTACCAACCGGCATTCTTTGAAAGAAATGTAAATACCGGAACTGGTACTGTTGATATTGCATTATACAAAATCGGAAATGACGAAACATCCAAAACATTAAAAGTCACTGGTCGAACGTCAAAGCAAGCTTGGGATAGTATTTGCGTTGTATTCATAAAAATCGGGGTTTCGTTTGGGTATGATTCTCTTCCGGCTGGAGGGAATAAATATATATTACAAAGTGATGGCACACCAAAGTTGTGGGAAAGCCTGTTGAGGGGAGGGGTATCTTACAAAAATAAATGGATAGCTTATTTAAATGATAAACTTCTAAAATTGAATAATAAATTCTGGGTAGAAGATCTTGGTGCATCGAATAGATTATTTCGAAATACAATTGTACATTTTTTCCCAATAGTATTAATTGATCCGTATAAACAATTTAATACTTCCGGGCAATTAACAGAATCAATAAATTTGAGAAAAGATAATTATACAAATTTCAATATTTCAGTTAATTTTAATGATTCTGCATCAATTATTAAACGTCAAAATAATAATCTTGATGTTGGATGTTTAACTAGTGCGTCTTGGATTGCTCGATATATTATTGGCCAAGACGACAACGACTCTGCTCCATCAGGAAATGTTATTACAAGTGCAGCAGACTTGAAGTTTATTGAAAATTGGTTAAAACATAAAATAAACATTAGTACTATTAAGCTGAATGGTTCATGAGTTTTTTTATGTTATTTCTGCAACTAAATACAATTTACTATAAATAAAATGATGTGTAAATTCTATATTTTAAATAGTTGATTGTAAAGCTAATTGAAACATATATTTACCGAAACAATAGTTAATCTGAGGTACAGAATTGAATACATACATTATGCGATTGGTACTTACTCTGCTTATATTTATTGTGTGGTTTAGTTTGGGAAAAGATAATAATCTATTAAAAGGAAAATATCCAATGAAACCTACTGCAAACGTTGAGTATTCAATATTATTTGCAAATGTGCAACATAACTCTTATGAGAATGTCAAAATTCAGAGTTCGGGTAAACTTGCCTGGAAAAAGAATTTTAAACAAGATGTAGATGAGAATTTTGGGGAACCTGTTACACTTCATGTAAAGGGAACAATCATAGGTATTCAAGTAAATCCATATTTTTTAATTTACGAAAATGGACTTTTTAAGGAAAAACATCAATCCGTGTATCGTACTTCTGGTTTGGGTGCATTTTTTAGTGAGTACTACTACATTTTTCGTAATTTAGAGAATAATGTTTTTTTTAATTACAATAACACGATATATAGAGATGATTTACCATTGATAAACTTAGACTCAGACTGGTATACATTGTTAATAATGCCTTTTAAAAATGGTGTTTTAATTGGGAGTCAATATACCGGGGGTATTCATAAAAAACAAAAGAAATTCGGTTTTGGTTTGGAAGGGTACGGTAATAACCCTATGTCATCGCTTTGGGGATACGGCGAGGATGGCAAGCCAACCAGTGTTCACATGACTAAACTGCTTGATAGACTTGTTGTTGTTAACAAAAATAAAGTTATAACAATAGACCCTCAAAACGGTAAAAAAAGTGCACCATTTCTTATTGACGGTTACACATTAGCTAGTACTTCTTTAAATCTTGAGAATAATTTAATCATTCATGCACAAAACAAATTGGGAAAGACAGTTGTACTGTCCTATACTCTCGATGGTAAAAAAATATGGGAGTATTCAACAGAAGATAAAATTGAAAATAAACAACCTCCCGTTTGCGGGGAAAATGGGGTAGTATACGTTATAATAAACGATCATCTTATGTGTTTGCAGGATGGAAACGAATTGTGGAGAAAAGAAGTCTCCTCATGTGTAAATCCACTTTTAACAAATACTCAGAATAATAGAGTTGTTGTACAGGCTGGAAATCATATAAATGTTTTTAATTCTGATGGAATATGTGAATTCACAACATTGATATCCGAGGATTTGAAGGAGTCGTTTACTGCTCCACCGGTTGTTGGAGGCGATGGTAAAATTTATGCTGCAAGTGAAATTGGATTGTATTCTTTTGAATAGGAAATAAATTATAGAAAGTAGGATTATCTATGCCGGAATCAATAAATAATCTCTTCGCAATCCGTATCCCTGATGGTTGGTCTGATGACACTGTGTATACAATCATGGGACCTGAAGATAACGGGATCAAGCATAATCTTGTTATAACGGTAGACTCTGAAATTAATACAAAGGAGATGTCGCTCCGCGATGCTGCTTTTCTGCGTATTGAAAGTCTCAAGGAAAATCTTCCCGGACTTGAAATTCTTAACGAGACAGAAAAAATACTTCCTCAATCAGAGCGGACTGTTTATGAAGTAGTTTACAAATTTGTGCAAAATGAATCCAAACCGGTTTTCCAGAAACAGGTTTACTTAATAGAAAACAAAAAACTCTATTCTTTTGCAGCATCATTTTCGAAAAAGACGATAAAAACGATCGGTACAACCGTTGATGAGATGATTGATACGTTTACACCATTTACGGTAAAACAGGTAAATTTCGATTAACAATTTCTTTGGGATAATACCATGAATACTACGTTCTCACTTGCAGTAGATAAAGAAAATAAAATCAAAGTGGAGTCATCAATTGCTTATGCAAACTGGGTGTTTCTATCTGCCTATGCCGGATATGAGACATCGTTTGAAATCGGAACGGTGTTTGTAGGCAATGGTGCACCTGTTGAAGTAACCGTAAAAACCGGCAGTGGTAAAAAGATTGCATCATGGAAAGGCAAGATTGTTGGTAATAAATGTATCGGCAGTGTTGAAATACCGGAAAAAATGAAAATCGGGGATACAATCTTTTTTGAATGTAAACTGCCTAAACACAAAGTATCAACAGAATCCAATGAGATACCAGTGAATCCAATGCTGAAAGTGGTTAAGATTTGCTGGGATAAAAAAGAGGTCGCAAGAGATGAACTCTTAACATGCACAGTAGTATTTGAAGATGATTGTATTCAAAACGGTACAACGGCACTTCTGACAATTAAAGAACATGATGCTGATAACAACCATGATATCATTTCAAAAATCCCTGTTGTTGTAATGAATAATAAAATAGAAACACAGTGGAAATTCCGCTTTGCAGATAATACAGAAGACATCCCGACGAACGAGGAATTGAAACCGTACGGTAAGCAGTACCAATACCCGGAATATTTCTTTACGGTTGATGTTGACGGGGTGGTAGTGGGGAAGGGGCAGGAGAGCGGGCTTGTGAGGTTTCGGGATGAAATGTTGCTCAAGTACTTAGAGAATGATGGTACTCCTGTACCAAATGCGAGATATCTTGTTAAGTTACCAGATGGAAAGGAAGTTGAAGGCGAATTGGATTCTGATGGTTGTGCAGTGTTAAAGGATGTCGCACCTGGTAAATTTTTAGTTGAGTATTTCGATAAAGATGAATAGCTATTTTAAAAAAAGGTAGTGATAAGCGATAAACGGTGTAATTGAGGATTTTATTTACAAAGAGTAGGTTATGAATAATAGTTCAAATGATAAACAAAGTGTACCGGAAATGAAGGCAACAGGTCAAAGCGGTGTTCAAAGTGTTTCAAGAAGACCACCAATTGCCATTACTGTTGATGCACATATACACATATTGAGTGGTAATTGTTCGCCAATGCCCTTTTTGTGGTATACACTTTTGCAAAATAAATTTGGCCGGACAAATGTTATATTGACTAAAATACAATCAAGCTTTTTGAATGTCGCATTAAACCGGATTATTATCAATGAGAAACTGGCACCAATAGTTCCTACTGTTGGAGAATTTGTTAATAAATTAGGCGCAGCATGCATGGATATTGCGCTACTAATGGAAAAGGTCGGCCAGGTAAATATCTCTACTCAAAAGATTAGTAAAATGGTTATTGATGGTGCCATTTGGCTTTGGGGAAAAACAGAACCAATATATGTTGCTTCAACATCTGAAACGACAATCCTTAAATATCCTGATTTTGTCTGTAAACCATTAGCAGAACTTTTACGGCTTATAAAAGACGGATTAGATATAAGTACTGATGAAAAAGTTGTAAAAAGTAAACTCAGTCAATTGATCCGTGATAAGAGTGAATTGGATATTGTAAATTTACAACTGTTTCTTTCAATGGAAGTAATGCTGTTTTTGATTAATCTTGAATTGGCAAAGATCGATGGTGATGAGAAATGGTTTGAGAATGCAAGTATGCAATTGTGTAAATTTGAAGATACATTTATAAATGAGATAAGTCAGGTATTTATATTACCGGATTCAGTTCAAATTAATTACTTAGAATGTATAGCAAAAGAATTTATTGCATTTATGGAGTATCGTATTGAAAGTGACATTATCAAAAATTTAGCACTTAAAGATTTTATAGCTAAGAAAACTCAGGAAATAAGCGTTTCTGCTGGTGCTCTCCTTAATGCAAATTCAAAGCGTATTATGCATTACGCAAAGCTGCTATCTGTTCAAAATAGGACTACTCGGAAAATTGCTCAGATGGCATTAACATCAATTTCAACTATTTTTAGCAAAGAAAGTTCATTGACTCCGATCGTTCCACTTCCAATGGATATGGAGTATGCCCACCTGGATCGTTTTTGTTGTGATGAAGATAGGGCTAAGATGCATCAGATCGTTTCATGCAGATATATTTCTATGGGTATGAATGTACCTGTTATAAACAAGAGTATTATTGTTTATGCTCCACCTTTATTTACACCACCTGTTGGTGCAAAGGGTTATAATAAGGTTGATAAAACGAATTACTATTATAATAAACGAATATCTGCTATGAAATGGATACCAGTATGGTTGCCGCTTGAAGAATACGATTTATATGAAAAATGGTCTAAACAGATACTGAACACAGCACTTTCAGCGTTTGATAATCCATGGCAGGTGTGTCCCCTTTTTCATTATGAACCTCGTAGGTGGACTTTGAATAGAACAGAGCCTCTTGGGACTATTGCTCGAAGTACTGTGGTTGGTAAATATCCTGATGTCGAAGGGTTATATAGAGTTTTTATGGGATTTAAAATGTATCCGTCTTTAGGGTATAAACCACTTGATCCAAGACTTCCTGCATTATCTGGAAAGTCTGGGCCGACAATCTATCAACTATGTGTTGAAAATGATTTACCAATTATGACGCATTGCAGTCCGGGTGGGGCAATAAATCAGGATGTCTATTACTATATGGACTATGATTATCTTGATGCAAAAAATCGAAATGATGTAGTGGAAATGGAGAAAATTTCTAAGTATATGCATCTCAAGAACAATAAGGGTAAAGAATTGTCAAGTGATGACAAGTCGATACAGTATTTTAGAGATAACTATGCTTCACCGTCTGCATGGGAACAAGTACTAAAGGTATACAAGGATCTCAGAATATGTTTTGCACATTTTGGTGGAAGTGATATTTCAAAAACTGGTGAGCCCTTATCTGGTTGGAATGTACCTATTGATAAATACGGATCAGAATGGGATACAAAATTATGGAATCAAAAAATATTGCAATTAATCGAACAATATGAGAATGTGTATACAGATTTTTCCTACTTTTTTCTTCTGACATATCAGGACCAATTAGAGATTGCATCGAATGCAGAGGAAATGGAGAAGTTAGAAGAAATAATTGACATTTGTAGAATAAATCTTATTGCTGCGTTTATGCGAAGTCCGAAATTAAAAGATCGACTACTGTTTGGTACGGATTGGTATATGACCGAAGCGGATCGACCGGAATACTCAGAGTGTGCCAACAGAACAAAAAAAGAGATTGATTGGCTTGATACTATGCTTTATGAAAATGGAATTGATGGCTTTGGGCCCGGTAATCCGACATTATGGCAAAGAATCACTATGATTAATCCGTGGAAATTTTATAAGTTTGATGATTACTATAAAAATTTTACAACGACCTTAAAAAATAACGCTAAAAAATTCTCAAGTGATCAAAAAAAAATAATAAAAGATTATTATAATAATGATATCAATTTTTATATAAATAAACATTTATCTCTTGTAAGTAAAATTAACAAAAAAATTATGAATATTGAAAAGAAATAACAATGAGTTTGTTTAAATTTTCTTTAATAATAATGTTTAGCTTAGTTTTGATTTTATGTTCTTCCGAACATAAAACCTGGAAAGGTACATTGCAAATGCCATCAACAATCGAATTTGATCCAATACTTGACAGCTCTATTCCACAACCTATTATGTATCCATCGCCGGACAATATGCTATCAGATATATTCGCAGTACCGTTTGATAATGCAATTGGTACAAATTGGCTGAATAATGCGATTACTATTTTGCATCTCGAACCGGATGGCATAAAATTTCAAGAAGTAAGACGTAGTTTTCTCGGTCAGGTCTCAGGTGCGGAACTGAGTTTTACCTCACCATGTGATGATAGCTGGATAGGGTATGGTCAAACGCGTAGATTTGTTCTGTTTAATGTAAAAAACGGAGACTTTGTCAAACATACTATCGGGGAAAACCTGGGCGAAACAATTAGAAAAGTTGCAGTGGTTGATGGCCCTAAGAAAAAATTCATCCTTGAAGTAGAATACTTAGCTGATAGGGATGCAAAATCTGAGGGGTTAAGGGAAGAAAGTGTCGCATTTCTTCGTTTATATGATCTGAGTGGACAGGAACCAATTAAACTTAGGGAATTGGAAACCGAATTTATGGAACGTTCTATCCAATGGCAGGTTGGGCAAGATTGGCTGTGGCTACTTAATTATAATTCCATGGCAATAAATATTTACGATGTGGACTTACTTCCAGTTGAAAAACACCCATTTTTAAAAGAGTATAAAAAATACGGAAAATTCTACAAAGATATATTTGGCATTACAGTTCATCCTTCGTTACCATTTCTTATTCTTGATGGAACCTCTCAAAACAATCTTAGTATATCGTCAATAGCAAGTTGGCGTGATCCTGAGAAACCAACCATCGTACCATTTAGAGGACTAAAGAAAGATGCGATGTCCGAATATATTGGATTCTCTCCAGATGGTAAATGGTTACTTGCACAGGGACGTTCTCCAAAATCAGTAGAAGGTGATGAAAAATATTATTACTATGCATTCCCTGTTTCAGAGAAATATCCACTTTTTCTTGGTCAACCAAAGTGTCTTGGGAAAATAATGGAAAAAGGTCCATTCCATATTTTTGAAACGGCATCATGTTGGACAACAAATCCAACATCCTATGTCACAACTACAGGTAATGTAATTTATCAGTTTGTTATTGAGTAACAGCGGTGCTTAAGGTGAGTCAAGTAACAATAATAAAAAAATAGGGTAAATGTGGTTTGAATTACCTGATGGTCTGTACTGGTGGCATATAAAGTAATTGTTTACAGAATGCTGTGATGACAATGTACAAAACAATAATTTACACGATAATAATAACATTTCTTTGTATACTATCATGTCAATCAAGAGAAGAATGCATTTGCTATTAATTTGTATGGCAAACACATTTACACAGATCTACTATGCGTGATGTACAATAAATATATCGTCCCTGCAGGACGAGAATTGTTTTTTGGATCATGCTTTCTATAAATATGCGATCCCGATGGGATCAGGAAAAAAGCATATATGTGTATTTTTGCACCATGTAAATAAGCCATTAATTGTTGATACATTAAAAAGGTTGCAATGTTCTATATCAGATACTTCGAAACAATCCGCCGCGCATCCTCAACCATGTATAGTGGCAGGGAGAGTAAATTAAAAGAAATTGCAGTTGTACCTGATTGTGTCCCGCTTGATACGTTTACATTGTGATAGTCAGGCTGTGAACAATCAAAACGGATCGCGATACCTGATTGCTTTTCGAGAATAAATTGATGCAGTGACTTTAATGAACCTGCTTTTCCTGCTTTTACTTCAACTGGTAGTATGTTGGTGTCTATTTGAAGCAGGTAATCGATTTCTGCATTGTTTTTTTTCCCTTCCCGTAACCAGTAGAAAATCTCAGGTCTGAAACCCTCTGCTAAATTGTAAAGAAGGTGCTGACCGATAAATTGCTCTGCAATGTGGCCCTTATTAATAAATTTAGCTGATACAAAAGATTCATCAGAAATGGCTTTAATACCGCACATTGCATTCATAAGACCAATGTCGAGAAATAATGGTTTGTAAACTGAACTATCCGACATTGCACCAAGAGGTATTCCGGATGCAGATGTGTGGTATACAGGTGTTACAAGTCCGGCAAGTGAAAGCAGATTAAATGCTGATCGTACCTGATGAGCCCGAAGATGCGGATCTACATTTACATATTTAAATTTTTCACCTACAGTTGATGGCACATAACTAAATACTCTTCTAATTATTGCCAATTCCTCTTTTGATGCATATTTTGAAAAGTCGGCTTTATATGTTTCGATAATTGATTCATGGATCTCGTGTACACCGCTCATTGAACCTGTTTGTACAAAAAGATTTGTTGCTTCCGGCATACCACCTGCAATCATGAATTCTCTTAAATGCAATAGCAGTTGTTCATGCGCGGCATCGGATGGCGTTGTATCAAAAGAAAATGAACTGATATATGTACTCAACTGTTTTTTCCCTTTTGCATCGAGATATTCCTTGAATGTCAAAGGACCAAGATAATAGAATTCAACTCTGCCGACAGGCATTGAAAATGTATGATCAGTCAATGCAAACTCAAACAGTGATCCTGCGGCAATCACAGGCAGATCGTTTTTCTCCTCGAAAAAGTATCTGAGTGAAGCAATTGCATTAGGGGCAGCTTGAATTTCATCAAGAAAAAGAAGATTGTTTTTTAAATCAGGTACAAATGATTTTCCAGATACAAACTCGCATTCGTTCATAATTCGTGTGATATCAAACGTAGAAAAAACAGAATCTAACCGTGAATATTTTTCGAGATTAATTTCTATTAGATTCAATCCAAGATTTTTAGCAAACTGCCTTACAAGGAATGATTTTCCAACCTGACGCGCCCCGCGAATAATAAGCGGTTTTCTATTATTCTTTGAATACCAATTACTTAACCAATTTTCTGCATTTCGTTTCATGGGCTAAATATACAGCATTTGTCGAATATATTCAAGCAAAATGACAAAACAGGTGGCTCTTATAGCACTTTAGTGACAAAACAGGTACCTGTTTTGTCGCGAATCATGCTAAAACAGGTACCTGTTTCATCGTAAGGGAATTAAATTCCATATTTTCAGATTTTTATTTTTGGTACGACATCGTATATTTATATAAAGTTTTGGCAATACAACAAGGAAAAATTATCAGAGGACATTGCATGGTTACATGTACAAACAAAATCAGAGCTGCGATTGCTATCGCATTCATGTTTTCGGTGGTTTGTTTTACACAGGAGATTACTGTCCATATTAATTCAGGAAATCCCGCATTACCTTTTCCCCAATTTAACGATTATGTCAATGAATCCGGTACATTACAGAACCTTGCCCGGAAAAATGGAACCGGAGTTACGCATGCAGAAATGGAACAATCGATCCGCGATGCATATCAGATCATGATGAACCGTGTTGTCAAAACAGGAAAAAGTTATAGTGGAAAAGAATACTTGAAATTTCTCTCGAGTCCTCAATGCTCTGAAGGTAATGGCTATGGACTCCTTGGTACGGCTTCAATGGCAGACAAGGAAACTTTTGATGGACTCTGGCTGTATATTCATGATTCAACATTTAACAAAGTGAAACGTTACAGCGACTGTACAGAAACAACTCCCGAATATGCATATAGTCAACTTCCTGCATGGTATCGCCTGGGGGATGGTTCCGCTGCGGATGGTGATTTTGATATTGCATTAGCATTAGTTACTGCCTATCTGCAATGGGGTGAGTTCATGGGCATTACTGATGCCTGCGGGGAACCTATATCCTATAAAAAAGAAGCGATCAATATCCTGAAAGGAATGACAGATACACTTTCAAATGTGACAACCAACAATACAACGCTTGTAAGCGGCGATATTGGTCTTGATGGCTACTTTAAAGGCGGCGATTCCTGGTATGAACTTACGCCGTGGGCAAATGATCTGTCAAAAAGCGGATTTTCTAAACCACCTCAGTATAAAGGTGCAGATATGCAACACATTGACTACGCTGCTCCATCATACTTCCATGCATTTGCAGATTTTTTAGCAAATGAAGATTCTGCGAAATATGCCTGGAATATTTATCAATTTCGTCGTGCGGAGGCATCATCAGACTGGTTGATGGGGCAGATGCTAAAAAATGAAAAAATGATTCCGTTTGCAGGATGGGTTGAGTTGACTAATGATACTATTGCTACATTCACTAGTTTTTCTGATGGAGAAGATTTCCGCTGTGCATGGAGAACGATCCTGAATGCCGTGTGGTATGGCGATCCGAAATCAAGCTGGGATCCTGTTTCTCATCAGGTAATGCAAGGTGTGGGAAATACGTATGAACAGAGTATCGGTAAACGGTATGCCCGTTTTTTATGGGACAGCAGACAGGCACCCTGGAACAGTGCGTGTATTGTCAATGTTGGTGGTGAGAAGAGTGTGACCTACTGGGGTCCGGAAGTATTGAAATATTATTATTCGCCACATGGTGAACCGTTAGGCATGTTTTCACTGAACTGGGTTCCGGGAACAGGTTCTCCATCAGCAGTTATATCGCAGGATTTCAACCTGATGGCAGAATTGTATCGAAGGTTGGAAATAACCTGGGATGGAGAAAATGGAGAGGATCGCTATCTGAAAAGTATTCCTTACTATTTCCACGAATGGTTCCGTCTCATGGGAATGCTGACATTGACAGGTAATTATCAGGCATTATCGAACATTAAACCATCAGCAAATATGAAAGTGTATCTTGATGTCGATAAAA
>CAYMGX010000131.1:0-6795 GCA_964390065.1 uncultured Fibrobacter sp.
CATAGTCATTTGCATATGCTACAAATGACGGACGCGTTCCGTTGAGACTGGTATTATGCTGTGCATTAGTACCATCACCGAAATATATACTTGAACATCCGTCATTCCATTTGTTTGTCGTGTCAAGCTTTGACAGAATGGTACCTCCGCTATCCTGTATATTGACCCATAGCGCAAAAGTCACATCACCTTGTAAAAGATTTGTCACTCCGTTGTTAATTGGAATAAAATCATCAATGCCATCAAAGGCATGTCCATATCCGATAATACCCGATTGATCGGTCGCACTGATATAATCATCACCATTATTTTGTCCGGTTGCATCTTTGTACAGCTGCTTTGCGTCAATACCTGCAGCCTCTTCGCCAAGATGCCACACACCTCTGAATCCATCAGCAGTATCAAATACCGGTGTGTTATTGTTGGCCAGGTATGTGGTAGTTTCCCCCCAGTACATCACTATAAACTGGCTGCTGTCATTACCATGAATTGTATCAACCTTTACCCATAGTTCTGCCTTCTGTGCAGTTGCATCCCACCGTTCGATCTCAAACGGAAGAATGGAGTTATCTGATTTTGAAAAACGAAGATCAGATCCGTCATGTTTTGTGAGGGTAAAATCGAAATTCCTGTCTGATAGTCTTACGAGTAAAGGAAATGCAACAACGTCCTCCGGAACATCTGCACCATCTGATCGTGTATTCAAGGATATTTTCTTTGAATAAACAATTCCTGAACCGGTAACGATTGATGTAACATTCGGTTGTATAGCGACATTCTGTGCAATATCCTGCGGCAGATTGGACGTGGTTGTATCATTATAAAAGATATGTGCAATCGTTCCTTCGGGTACAGAATCGATCAGCGCGTACCCGTTACTTATGTATGAATGGTAGGTGGTGCCCGGAATGTAAACGTATCCTTTGGTGTCAATAGAAATGTCGGGGAGTAAAATCTTGATGTTTCCAGTATTGTAAAGTGTTGCCACTCCAGCCGGTGTAGAATCACCATCCTGTGAGATTTGAATATCCGGTACAATAGTTCTTGTCCGAAGCTTGAGGTTGACAGCATATAACGTATACTGTTTACTTACCGCTGAAGAAACTGACATTCTGTAGCAGCCATCAGGGCCGGTGGTGTCGGAATAACTTACGGATGATAATGTCACTTTTGCAGGGTCAAAGTCTGATGGATACATGGTTACAACCGTTAGATCAGCCGGAGTACCATCCTGTTTGATTATTTTGCCGATCACCGTTTCAGAGCCCGTTCCACCGGTTCCGGTTGTTTGCTGTGATGTACATCTCAGGGATGCAAGAAAAAGGCCGATAAGTATGACCATAGTTATTTGTTTGACAAATGCGGGCATTGTTCTACTCATCCTTTCCGGGGTCTGTCAGCGGAAATAGTTGACAATTCAGTTGATAGACACACTCCGGATGTGTATCGTTTTCCGCCATGCTGAGTACCTTTTTCCTGAATGCCGCAGCTTCCTCTTTTATCAATATCCGTGTTGCCTGTGATACACTCAGGGTTATGGATGACATATCCATCTGACGATCAGTGTAACGACCATACGCTTCTGCAGCGAGAGTCAGGAATTTTTTTTGAAAATCAATAATACTTAATACATGAGACTGTTTGTTGTTCCTTATAAGTCCGGTTGTTATGATCTGGTCACATGGTTCGTAGAATCCGTTCCGGTTTTGCTGTATCATACCGAGTTTCAGAAGTACTTCTATTGCTTTTTTTGTCTGTTCAATCTTAACAGGGGGGGAAAGTTTGTTTGCAAGCGATGCAAAATCAGTCCCATCAAACGGGAAAAACGACAACAATGCCCGAATGGCACTATAATACCATTGTGTATAGTATTCATAGCTTGATTTGTTTATAAGACGTGCTTTTGATTCACGGCAAGCCATCATCCGTTCAAAGTAATTCTTACGTTCCTCAATAGTTGCAGCATCAGAAAAAAATACCAGCGCTTCGAAATATTCAGCTTCCCGTTTTGTGTGATTCATTGCATCAGAAAACTTTGTAATAGCACGCCTCGAAAGTGATTGTTTTCTATCAACAACATCCTTATACAGACCTATTGAGCTGATACGAGCCTTTCCCGCAAAATAGCGGTACGAAAAATACGGGTTCAGAGCTTTTTGATCCCTGTAATAATCACCGAGATACGTCCGGTAATCTGTATAATCGAAAACTCTTATTGATGATTTTGGTTTTGCCATAGGTTCTATGCTTGCACTTAATAAAAATAATAATCCCGATATTGCATAATACCTCTTAAATATACCCATAAACGATGTCTAATGTGTGTATTACATTATATCCTATGGATGATCCTGTTCCAATTTCTGGAACATTTTTTTTAAACCATTCTATTAAATCAGCCTGAAGAACTTCCATGGATAGTTATATTATTCGCATAAATATGTGATTCAAACATAAGTGACCTATTATAGGATGTACTACTAATGTTAGGTCTTTTTGACGGCTAAAGAACAGGAGAATTGCCATGAATCCTATAAAGCTATTTTTTCTAACGCTGCTGACAATCACACTTGTCTTAGTTCCGGCAAGCTTTGCAATTGCCCAGGATCTGCCGACTGCGAAGTCTATTGCTGCAGAGATGGGTGCAGGTTGGAACCTTGGCAACACAATGGAACTGATCAATGTGCAGCCAATCCCAACCAAAACGCTTTTTGATTCCGTAAAAGCAGCCGGTTTCAAGACAGTACGTATTCCTGCTGCCTGGAACATGCATGCTGATCAAACCACACATGAAATAGATGCTGCGTGGATGGCTCAGGTAAAGATGGTGGTTGACTATGCGATTCAGGACAGTCTTTTTGTGATTCTAAATATTCACTGGGATAATGGATGGCTTGAGGGAAAGATCGATTCGGCAGCGACACGCCCCGCAATGCTCGCAACCATGAAAGCAAAGCAGGGAGCTTACTGGAAACAGATTGCCACGACGTTTAAAAACTATGACCGTCACCTGCTTTTTGCAAGCGCAAACGAACCGGGAGTTGATCAGCAGGCAAACCTTGGAATTTTAATGACAATTCATCAGATCTTTATTGATACCGTCCGTGCAACCGGAGGCAACAACAGCTCAAGAACGTTGATCCTTCAGGGGCCAAGTACCTCTTTTGAGCACACTGCTGACTGGATCACAACATTACCAAGCGATAAGATCGCAGACAGGATTATGATTGAGGCGCACTTTTATCCTTATCAATTCTGCCTGATGGGTCAGCCTGCAGAATGGGGAGTACCCTTTTATTATTGGGGTAAAGCGTATCACTCTGCTACCGATGTGAGCCATAATCCCACCTGGGGAGAAGAGGCGTATGTTGATTCACAGTTTAATCTTGTCAAGCCAAAATATCTCGATAAAAATATACCGGTTGTAGTAGGGGAGTTTGGTGCGTTAAAACGTTTGACCCTGACTGGTGAAAATCTTAAACTGTCAATATTGTCACGCCGTCATTTCTACAACTATGTAACAAAAGCAGCCCTGAGCCGGGGAATGATTCCGATTGCATGGGATGCAGGTGGCAAGGGTGATGGGACAATGACCATTTTTGATCGTAATAAAGAGAACGAAGGTGCAATTTATGATCTTGGTTTACTAAACGCAATCAGAAGCGCCGCAGGTCTGCCAAAATTTCCGGGGGATACAGCGAGTGATTACACTGTTGCAACAGGTGATAACAGTGTTCGAATTCTTTATTCTGCCAAAGATTCCGGCAGAGGACAGGTTAAGCTTCCTGTTGTCAAGGGAAATATGACTCCTTACGATTCTATATTGGTCAAGGCGTACATAAAGGGAACATCCACATATGATTCATCTGGTACCACAAAATACGGGTATGTTTCGTTGAGTCTGGTAACCATGTCCAATAACTGGACCTGGCGCGAGAAGGCGCTTGGTGCGGTAACTATGGATGCATGGAAGACCTACAGCATTGCGGTATCTGTCAATACCGCTGATACAAATGCATTGGTACCGGCAGATCCCGCTGCCATTGACTTTTTTGCACTTCAGGCATACTCAAAGGCATTTCGGGGTGCAATTTATGTCGACTGGATTGTGTTCAAATCCAAAAACGGGACTGTTGATACTGTCTATAATTTTAACCAGAAGGCACCTGAAGAGGGTAATGATAATGTAGTAGCTATTAAACTGTATCCTACATCGGATGTTGCAGATGACAATGAGTGGGAAACGGCAACTACTTCTAAATGGGACAGTAATCCGGTCAGAAGGGGCTTAATCACAAAGAAAAATAGCCTCGATTTTCACGTTGTCACATCCAGAGGAATAATTCGTGTGTTCTGGCAAACAGAAAAAGCAATGTCCGGGATGATTGTACTTAGTGATTTACAGGGAAGAACAATCTTTTCTCAGAAAGTCAAAAATAGTGCAGGAAGAAACGAATTCAATATCCCTCACAGTCATAGTGGTCCGGTGCTTCTTCAGATAAATCAGGGTTCCCGTGTTATGGTAAGTACATTGATATCTGTGTATTGAAATGGATAACACTGACGTTATCTGGATTCCTGAATTTATAAGACAATGATAAACCTCTAATTTCAATGTCGTTAACTTAGGTTTTACTTGTTGCAGCAGTGCCGATTGAGCGCCTCACCCCAGCTCAGAGCTGCTGGACTTTCCCCGAAGGAAGGAAGTGTAATTGTTTGAAATCAAAAAGATACCTCCATCCTGCGGGGGAGGTCTGGCTGCTTTGAGCCAGGGTGGGGGCGTGTGAATGGTACAAATATAACGTTCTTTATTAATCAATGTTACCATAATCACGCTTCCAGTTCCGCTTCGATGTCTGCGGCAACGTTAAAAAAAGCATATTGGTTGTGATCAATATATTAGATCCGGTTACACTTCGTTCGCAATAGAAGAAATCAAATGGATAAGAGTTTCCTTCAATTAATCCTAATGTATCAAGGTTTACTGATGCACCACCATAAGCATATACGCCACCAAGGTCAACAACTGCTTTGTTATTGATAAAAACCCAGACATCATCATCACCCTTAAATTCGAAAATTTGTCCTTTCTTATAGGTAAAAGTCCGGTGCATTTCCATGGTAAAGCCAAAATTTTGTCTTTTAAAACAATCTGTGTCAGGACCTTTTACCGGATATCTATTGTTGCAGTCAAATCCAAAACCCCGGTTTTGTAAAGGCATAAATTTAATCGGATATTCTTCGGAACTAAATGCTGCACATTGCAGAAAATAACGTTTGTCGTTAACTTCAGTTCCAAAAGTAAAGACACCCGGTCTTGAAGGATCTTCAATAAATTTAAGGCTATCATACATAACAATATTTGCAAACTGATGATTTGCATTCCAACTTTTAGTTACCCATTCGGTGTCGTGCCCGGATGCGCTGGTCCATCCGGGGCGTACTTTTAATCCTGACCATCTATTATTAACATAGTCGTAGGTGTAAACACCGGTTTTACCGGTTGAATCTCCCCAGGGTCTGAACCATGTATGCATACTGTCATTGAAGCACCAGCTGAAAGGTGTCGGATCGTCTGCAATGAATGTCTTTATATTATGGTAGTTTGGATAATCATTCATTAATGGTGTACGGGCGGCAGGTGATAGTGTATACCATGATGAACTCCAGGAATCCCGGAATTTTGTTCTGAATGTAGCATTCGGAGTTCTTTTAATTGGTTTGCGATCGGCTGTCAATCCATTTGTCTGAATAATGTGAGCATTAAAGTAACCGTTAGTTGCTGCTGTATAATAACAGGGTGGACAGGGAGAGAGCATGCAGACATTCACATTGAATTCAGGATTAGACATATCAGCTCGCATATCATAAAATGTTACCGGAATATACACACTATCATCGAACGCCGATTTCCAGGTTCCCTGTTGCTCTCTGGAAATAAACTGATTCAGTGACGTTGCAAAATTCTGTTCTTTTAAAGTACCTTTCGGTTTATATGAGAGTGTAGACATCTTGTAGCTTCCTGATCCTACTTCGTCAATTGTATACTTGACATAAATGTTGTCTGTTCCAACGATTGATGAATCGGTACAGGAGCGTCTGGTCAGACCTTTGAGGTTGGAAAAAAGCGCAGTATTTTTAGCATATGGGTTATGGGATGAAAGAGCCAACCCTACATAGACTGAATCGGTCATGGGGATTGTTTTTGAAGATACCTGGATCCAGGAACTTCCGTTTGATGAACGATACCCTGTTATCGTATTACCTTTTCGTTTAATACGCACCCACTCTGCATCCTGATAGGGTGTGGGAGTACTATCAATTGTTATTGCACCATCTGTCCGGCGGTATTGCACTTTGAAACCAATTACCGGATTATAGGCCCGCATTGCAAATGCATGTTTTGAATTTGCAGTAAGTTTTTCTCTGATCATGATACCCGCTTTGGCCCATTCATGGGTATTTGATAGCGAAATAACTTTAACTGAAACGTCAAGGTCGCCTTTAACCCGGGTATAATAATAATGGAATTGATCCGAGTAGTCCCATATGTCAACTCCACCGGCTTTCATGGTGTCAATATCCTTTGACGCGTTGTATGAATGTGAACCACTAATTGAAGGTGAACCTATATCAGCAGACTTCAGAATATCTTTCAAATAGAAACCTTCGTTTGTGTCTATGATTTCCTGTGCGATCAGTGTCATTAATCCGTCACCTGCATGAAATGTCTGAATCTTATATTTGTAATTGTCAGATGAAGTTTGATTCATGTGTGAATTTACTACGGTGTTC
>CAYMGX010000131.1:6895-11586 GCA_964390065.1 uncultured Fibrobacter sp.
TTCTCTGCGATGATATTTGAATCATTGTCAAGACATAGATTGGTTCCGTTCAGATAATAGTGACCATAGATAAATGAGACTATGGCATCCCCTTCTGTAAATGTATCTGACGGACTGAACACGACGAAGTTTGTCAGTGAATCGTATCTGGTTAACGAGTAGATTTTTACAGGTAGTTTTGAATTGGGACCCGAAAGTTTCTGAAGCTTGTTTGCAAGTCTGAATGCAGATGCATTATCCACTTGTATTGAACATACAGCCGGTTTTATGGTTTGGGGAATCTGGAACACTCCACCTCTGGGATTAATTTTTATCGTGAACCCCTTACATGGCAGACTGCTTCCATCAGGAATAATTATTGTATCTTTGTCAAGAGTATCTGAGTCGATTATCTGAAGATCTGCGCCTGCCTGCATGAGTATATCGCTCATTTCCTTAATTGTAAATTTTGCATTTTGATTCATGTCTGCAAGCTGTTCCTGAAGGTTGTAGCTGTTTAATGAAACTGAAAACAAGCGGGTGAGGAATATCAGTATCAAAGAGGATATCGATAGTGCTACGATTACTTCGATTAATGAAAAACCATTCGCTGATTTAAGTGTATTTTTAATAGTTTTCATACTTGATTAAAAAAGTTGAGAAATATAGGTTGTTACCAGTAATGTGTCTCCCTTGTTTTTCCCCCAGGTAGCGGTAAAAACACATTGGCGAACATTTTTCAACGCTGTTGTTGTAGCTCCTTTGGGACGGTAGGCCGGCAAAACTTTCCAGGATACTGATATACCATTTTCTACCAATGAGCCTTCTTTGGGGGGGAAATTACTTTTCGGATTTTGATCGATAGTCATCCGGATTGACTCAATTTGTTGTTCGATTAACTGACCGGCTACAAGCAACCGGTTTGAGGTAGTAGAGCGTTTCCAGACTGATGTCTGAAGTGTCATGATACTTACCCCAATTATGCCGACAATGACAAGTGATACAAGAATTTCAAGTAATGAAAAACCGTAGTTTCCCGGAACCTGCTTAAAAAAACTGTTTCTGTGTAAAAACGGTACCTTATGTAAAAAGTTAATCATAACCACTCCCATCAGAACAGTTTAATCCTGCCTGTACTTGCTAAAACGGTAATACGCTTACTTTTGTTTTGTCCATTAGTTATCGTCAGCGTCAACCCGGGGATTTTTGCAGAGCCATCACCTCTGAAAATAACAACATTCGGATTTACTGTTCCGCTGATTTGCATTTTAATTGTGCTGGGAAGTACATATGGGGCCATAAAAACATGATCGTTTAACGGATCATACATGTTGTTCCCGACAGGATTACCATTGTCAAGAAATGCCTGAACGGTGTTGGGTTTATTAGTAGTATCGAATACAACACCGCAATGGACTAACGGATCCCCTAATGCTCTTGTTTTTGCCATATAGAGTTTATGTTTAATAGCATTGGCAGTAGTCATAAGTCTGATATTTTCAATAAGCGGTTTTGAGGCAGGGATTGCAACTGCAATAACTAATCCAATAATGATGATAACAATTAATAGCTCCAAAATTGAAAATCCGTTTCGATTGAGATTTACTACCCGGGATCTATCTGATTTGTTAGAGCACATTAGAATTTTTCCGTACTATCTGGTGCATCTCAAAAACTGATTAATTATATAGAATTAAATGTTAAGGTGTTGATATGATCTCAGGGTATAAAAATTACTATTCCACATTATATCTGTTTTTCAGAAATTAGTCAAAGTATATGATAAAAACAGATACATGGAAATGCTGACAACAAAGATCTCTAGATGCTGATTGGTGCACATTTTGGTTGTAAGGTGGTAACGTACACATGCTGTGTACGTTTATATTTGATACTCCATCGATTCTTATGCAATAAATTTAAAAATCGCTATTTTACAGTATATACTATCGTATTACATCGTCTAAATAAAACACTGTCTAAAGTGTTTTAAACACACGTGATCGGTTGATTTACATTATCAGACAACAGAGCTCAGGTACGGGCTTTCTGCCATAAAATGTTATCTGTTCAAAGATAGTTGGAACTTTACAGATAAACTGCTGTAGTACAAAAAATAAATTCGAATAGCATTAAACAAACATATACAAATAGCATTAAACAAACATAATCAAAAGGAGTCATATGATTAAAAAAATGTCTATGGGCTTGATTGGGCTCGCCATTTTATCGGTGAATGCTCAAACAATTAATCTTCAGGGGGTGGTATCCAACTCCGCTGGAAAACCAATTTCGAATGCAGTAGTATCACTGGTTCGTCAAAAAATGAAAGATACAACCAGTACTGATGGAAAGTATTCTTTTGTAAGTACTTCAGTAAGAAGATTGTCTGCCATTCCTCCGCAGATGAATGATATTAAGCTTAATAATGGTGTGCTGCAGTTTGAGCTTAGTACTCAATCACCGGTGAAGGTTGAAATTTTTGATTTGAAGGGTAATCTTCTCAGGCAGGAAATCAACACGAACGCAGCTGCAGGAACGTATCGTTATGATATCTCAAATTACTGTAATGCATTAAAGGTACTTGTGTTTAGAGCTGCAATTGGTACGTCGGCATTAACATTCCGCTATATGCCACTTCAAAATGGAAAATTTGTTTTAAGTCCTGTTAGCGAAGTATCATCATCATTTAACCGTACCGGTCTTGCACCAATCGCAGATGTTGTCGATACTATTACAGTGACAGCCAATGGATATAAGACAAAATCTGTCGCGATAACGTCGTTAAGCATGCAGCAGAATATTTCCCTTGATACTAACAGCGGAGGATCCACCGGAAGTTTGGGGTGCGGCAAGTCGTTGGGGTCCATCAATAAATCCGGGGAGTATACTATTACAACCTCCGGAAAGAGTAGAAAATATATGATAAGATTTCCGGATAATTACGACAAGAATAATCCATACCGCCTGATATTCGGCATGCACTGTATGGGCGCCAGCGCTCAGGATATTTATGGTAATAATGCACGCTCAGACGGTGCCTATAATTTCTATAGGTTGGGAAATCTTGCAACCAACGCCATTCTTGTTGCTCCTCAGGGACCCAACTCAAATGGTACCTGGGGTGGACAAGAGGATCATAAATTCTTTGAGGACCTGCTGGATCTTTTAAAAGGCAATTTCTGCATCGATACCGCGCGGGTTTTCTCCGTCGGTTTCAGTTTCGGCGCAATGTTCACCTATTCACTCTCATTGAATCATCAGGATCAGTTACGCGCTGTCGTCTGCTTTGCTCCGTATGATGGTGTTATCTGGCTTCCTACCAGAGTTAAAAAACCCATTGCTTTTATGCAGACAACCGGTATGAGCGATGGCACCTGTGGCTGGTCGGGTGCAAAAGGTTGTGCGATCAAGCATGCAGAGGACAACGGCTGCACTGATCCGACAACCATACCCACCTCCAGCGGTCAGTATAAAGTCCACGATTTTAAAGGCTGTAAGGAAGGGTATCCGGTAAAAGTCGTCACCTGGGGTGGTGGACATACCGCCGGAGAGTCGTGGATGCCGCAAATGGCGTGGGACTTTTTAAAGCAGTTCTAATATGATCAATTGATTTGAATTGTCTTTTATATTGCTCCGGATATAAGCCGGGGCAATTTTTATTTGTCAAACTACTATCGGGGTTAAAAATGAATATTTCACGTCTGTTTTCTGTTCCCGTTGCACTTACTTTCTTAACTGTGAACACACTGTTTACAGCTAAAGGTTTTTGTCAACCGGATCCAAACTTCTATATCTTTCTCGCTTTTGGTCAATCAAACATGGATGGTGCCGGTAAAATTGAGGCTCAGGACAAAACGGGAGTAAGCGACAGATTTAGGGTGATGTACCCTGCAGATAATGATGCTGGTCGTACAAAAGGAAAATGGGCTACAGCCACACCTCCGCTTTGCCGCAGTACATCGCAACTTTGTCCGGCTGATTATTTCGGACGGACACTCATTGACAGTTTGCCATCAAATATAAAAATCGGTATTATTAACGTTGCTATTCCCGGTACTAAAATTGAAGTATTTGTAAAGGAAAGCTATCAGAGTTATCTCTCAGGACTTTCTTCACAGGATCAGTATATCAGGAACTATGCAACGAATTCCTATGGCGGAAGTCCATACGGTCGATTGGTTGAAATGGGTAAACTTGCGCAGAAAGATGGTGTCATTAAAGGCTTTCTGCTTCATCAGGGAGAGTCGAACCCCAATGATGCTCAATGGGTAAAGAAAGTAAAAAGTATTTACGATAATTTTTTGACCGAATTCAGTCTCAAAGCCTCTGAAACACCTCTTCTCGCGGGAGAACTGCTGTATACAAATAAGGGTGGTGCATGCGGGGGATTTAATACCATTATTGACACATTGCACAAGGTGATTCCCAACGCTCACGCGATATCTGCCGATGGCCTCACCGGTGTTGATCAGTATCACTTTACATCTGCAAGTTATCGGACGTTTGGAAAAAGATACGCAGATACCATGCTTACCATTCTGAGAAAACAGGGAACAGGTGTTGACAACGTGCAACATAATTCTGTAGTGCAACATAGTATTGACATGAAGGTTATCAGATCGTCGGTGAACTTTAAACTTGCCGAAAGAACCAGTGTTTCACTTAAGGCATATACGCTTGAAGGCAGGGAGATTGCGACTATTGCATCA
>CAYMGX010000132.1:0-11084 GCA_964390065.1 uncultured Fibrobacter sp.
TATCACTCCCCCACTTTACCTTATAATCAAACTTGTCATTATTCTTTTCAAGAATTGTTATTGCGTCGGTATAACTGATACGTTCAAAAGGGGATTCTGCAATATTCTTTACTCTGTCAATTACACCATTGTCAATACGTTCGTTGAAAAATTCAAGGTCTGCAAGATTCTTGTCAAGTGTGTGTTTTGCAAGATACCTGACAAATTCCTCTGCCAGGTTCATATCGTCTGCGAGTCTGTAAAAAGCGACTTCAGGTTCAATCATCCAGAATTCAGCCAGGTGACGCGGAGTATTTGAATTTTCAGCGCGAAAGGTTGGACCAAAGGTGTATATTTTCCCTAACGCCATTGCATAGATTTCACCCTCAAGCTGACCGCTTACAGTGAGACTTGCCGGTTTGCCGAAAAAGTCTTTCGAATAGTCCACTTTACCACCAGGAGTACGTGGTGGTTTTTCAGAGTCAAGTGTTGACACACGAAACATTTCTCCAGCACCTTCGCAGTCACTGGCCGTGATTATTGGAGTATGTACATAACAAAATCCACGTTCCTGAAAAAATGTATGTACAGCATAACTTAACGAACTGCGAACACGTGCCACGGCTCCAATTGAATTTGTTCTCGGACGTAAATGTGCAATCTCTCTCAGAAACTCAAGTGAATGTTTCTTTTTTTGCAAAGGATAATCCTGCGGTGCAAACCCGAGAACATCCAGTGAAAGTGCATGAAGCTCAAATTTCTGACCTTGTGCAGGTGAATCGACAAGCTTACCCTTGATAGATACGCTACTTCCAGTAGTAATTTTCTGGATTAACGTTTCATAATCATCAAGCGATTCCGGTGCGATTACTTGTAAATTTGCAAGACAGGAACCATCATTAATTTCAAGAAAGCAGAACCCTTTGGCATCACGACGTGTTCTCACCCATCCGTTTACGGCAAGTTCCAATCCTGATTTTTCAAGTTTCAATATATCACTGATTCTGATTGTTTCCATATGCGTATCCCGTTTTGTTAAGTAACAATTATTCACCATGGTAATCAACAAGTGTTACCGGATTATACTTTCCAATTCTGTTTTTATAATTAAGGAATGGTAAACCGATAATAGAAAATACCCCGGCAACATGCGCTCCAACTTTTTCAACCATTGACGCAACTGCTTCAAGAGTCCCACCAGTTGCAATAAGATCATCAATGATCAGATACCGTTTACCAGCTTCAATGTCAGCCATATGAATCTCAAGTGTTGCACTGCCATATTCAAGATCATAGCTCTGCGAAATTGTTTTCCCGGGAAGCTTACCTTTTTTACGTGCAAGTACAATTGGTACACCCTTATTGTAACCATAGTTGGCTCCAAGCAGAAATCCACGACTTTCGATAGCAATAACGCCATCAACTTTTTCGTTTTTGTACTGTTCGATCATTTTATCAACACAGTATTTGTATGCTGCCGGATTTGTAAAGATACTGGTGATATCATAAAAAAGAATTCCGGGTTTTGGAAAATCAGGGACTTTTCGTATTGCTTTGTCAAGATCCATGGCGAGTTCTCCTTGGGTTTTTATTTATATATGTAATTGTCTCATTAAAAATGACTTGTTATCTGTTTAATGCTGCCGGTATTAAACATCTTTGTACATCATGCGCTGCATCATTCCAACAGCGCTGCATCAACTGGAATCAACCATAACCATGTAAAATAAATGTTTCTTCCTTTTTTACCAATTACATTAGATATTTTTCCTATATCCTGCGTACAAAACTTAGATTACTGGAAATCTCTTCCTGATTTATCCTGGGTTTGCTGCAATTGTCCATTTAACAGATTAAGTGCGCAGATCCGGTAAAGCAGATCGGCGTTTTTACGGTACATTCTCAATTCATAAGGTATGTTATGAAAATAATGATGATAGTTTTAGTGTTTTTATGCAGTATCCTGACTACCGGTTGTTCTGTTCAGAGCTGGGCGATCAGGAAAGTTTCCAATGGTCTTACATCCGGAGATCCAACGGTGTACACAAGTGATGATGATCCGGTGCTCATTGGTGATGCATTACCCTTTACGATGAAATTTTATGAAACCATACTATCAAAAGATTCACTAAGTGATAAATTGCTTCTTGCAACAGGAAAGCTTTTTTGCCTTTACAGTCAGGGATACATTCTTTTTCCATCAGATACCCTCGACGATACACTTGAGCAGAAGAAAATCGCTGCCATAAGAGCAAAAAAACTCTTTCTTCGCGGACGTAATTACATCCTTAAAGGTCTTGATGTACGTCATAGCGGCTTTTTATCATTGCTCAACTCAACGTCTGCAGATTCTGCACTCAAAATGACTTCAATCAAAGACACAGAGTATCTTTACTGGGCGGCAATGGCCTGGATGGGTGCGATTTCATCTGACCGGGGCGATTTCGGCCTTGGTATGACCATGAAAAAAGCTCTATTACTTGTAAATAAAGTCAGGTCACTTGATAGTACGTATGGCTCAGGAGCACTTGATGAATTCTACGGCATTTACTATTCGTCAGCACCAAAATCATTAGGAGGCGATACCACTGCCGCCAGATTACATATAACCAGAGCAATTGAACTATCAGGAAATGCACGTTCATCAGTATTTGTAACTGCAGCCAATTTTGCAGCACAGAAGAGTAAAAGCCGTGATGAATTCATCCGTATGCTCGAACAGGCAATGCTTATCGATCTAAACCAGCACAAAGAAAACAGGTTGTCAAACGCGATATATCAGAACAGGGCAAAATGGATGCTGGAACATGCAGACCGGTATTTTAGGCAGGAAGAGATGAAGAATACAGGACAGTAGGCTGTAAACTGTAGGTTTTGTAGAAAATGTATGACATACTGCCTTAAATCTTACATTTTTAATTGAGTAGATTAATAGAAAAGGCCCTGGAAAACCGGGCCTTTTCTATTTTCATTACATAAGGAATTTTTGTATTCCTTATGTAATTAACAGATTAGTAATCCATTCCAGGATTTGGCATCGCTGGAGCAGCTTCCTTCTTTGGTTTTTCTGAAATGATGCATTCAGTTGTCAGGATAAGACCTGCAATACTTGCAGCATTTTCAAGTGCTGTTCTTGTTACTTTAGCAGGATCGATAACACCTGCAGTAAGAAGATCTTCGTAAACAAGAGTCTGTGCATTGAAACCATAAGCACCTTTGCCCTTCTTTACTTCATCGCAAACTACAGATGGTTCCCATCCTGCATTCTCAACAATAGCACGAAGTGGCTCTTCAACAGCTCTTCTGATAATGTCAACGCCGATTTTTTCATCAGGATCATCACACTTAATACTGTCAAGTGCTTTTGCAGCTCTGATAAGTGCAACACCACCACCAGGAACAATACCTTCCTCAACAGCGGCTCTTGTTGCATGAAGTGCATCGTCAACGCGATCTTTCTTCTCTTTCATTGCAGTTTCAGTAGCAGCACCAACCTTTAGTACAGCAACACCACCAGCAAGCTTTGCAAGACGTTCCTGAAGCTTTTCACGGTCATAATCTGATGTAGTTTCTTCAACTTGTTTCTTGATCTGTGCAACACGACCCTTGACATCACCAGACTTGCCGGCGCCTTCAACGATTGTTGTGTTTTCTTTTTCGATAACAACACGTTTTGCTTTTCCAAGCATGTCAATAGTTGTATTTTCAAGTTTGAAACCAACTTCTTCAGAAATAACTGTACCACCAGTAAGAATTGCTAAATCTTCAAGCATTGCCTTACGACGATCACCAAAACCAGGAGCCTTTACCGCTGCAATTTTAAGTGTACCACGGAGTCTGTTAACAACAAGTGTTGCAAGAGCCTCTCCGTCAAGATCTTCAGCAATGATAAGAAGACTTTTCCCCATTTGTACTACTTTTTCGAGTAGCGGGAGAAGATCTTTCATTGTGCTGATTTTCTTATCGTGAATAAGAATCATAGGCTCATCGAGAATACATTCCTGTGCTTCTGCATCAGTAATGAAATATGGAGAGAGATAACCGCGATCAAACTGCATTCCCTCAACAACATCCATTGTTGTCTCGATACCCTTATTTTCTTCAATAGTGATAACACCATCTTTTCCAACTTTTTCCATTGCTTCAGCAATCAAATTACCAATTTCTTCATCGCTGTTTGCAGAGATTGTTCCGACCTGTGCAATTTCTTTTTTGCCACTAACAGGACGAGAATCTTTCTTAAGCTGCTCGACGATTATCTTTACAGATTTGTCAATACCACGTTTGATTGACATTGGATTTGCACCTGATGTAACATTCTTCATACCAAGACGTGCAATTACCTGTGCAAGAACGGTAGCTGTTGTCGTACCATCACCGGCAACATCTGATGTCTTTGATGCAACCTGCTTAACCATCTGTGCACCCATATTTTCGAACTTGTCTTCAAGTTCAATCTCTTTTGCAACAGTTACGCCATCTTTTGTAACAGTTGGTGAACCATAACTTTTTTCAATAACAACATTACGGCCTCTTGGACCGAGCGTTGCTTTAACTGCATTTGCAAGGATATCAACACCACTGAGAAGTTTATCGCGAGCGGCGGTTTCGAATGCTAACATTTTTGCTGACATAAGTATATTTTCCTTTCGTTAATTTACTTTATAAGAAGGATAAGGTTAAGATAGAAGGGGAATAAGAATTGTCTTTCCCTTAATCTAAACCTTAATCTAAATCTGTTTTAGAGTTTTGCGAGAACATCGCTTTCACGCATAATAAGATAATCGGTACCATCAATCTTTACTTCGGTACCACTGTATTTTCCGTAAAGAATCTGATCACCCTTAGCAAGTGATGGCTCAATTTTTGCGCCTTTGTCAGTTACTTTTCCAGGACCGACTGCGATAACTTCACCCTTTTGCGGTTTCTCTTTTGCGGCATCAGGAATAATAATTCCACCAGCAGTTTTCTGTTCTGCTTCAAGTGGTTTTACGATAATACGATCTTCTAATGGTTTAACGTTCATGTAAAAACCTCCATATAATTAGTTTATGAATTAGCCATCCGGCATATTTTCAAAGAAACTCCGCCCGGATCACTCCGGACGGATTATAGAATATATATGTAAAAACAGAAACGGTTTAGATAACCGTTTCTGTGGAATTCTGCGGGGATCGAACCTTGGCAGAAATCGCAATTCAAAGTACGCCATAAAAGTAAGCAACAACCGTACCAACTCTACATCCAAACATAAAATGCCTTTTTTATACGTTTTTGAGAGATTTGGAATATTTATTCAGTTTCAGGTGTTCTATTTTAAAATACCGGTTGATTCTGTGTGTTTTACAATGAAACTACCAGTGCTGGAATTAATGAAATTGTAACATCCCGGAATTAGCAGCGATGTAAAATATGCAATGCTCTGAAGACAACCACTGCTCAGTAACTTTTTGGCAATTGAAATTCAACTATTTTCTGTGCAATAACGTCTCCATTAAGAAAACTCATGATATGTGATCCGTTGTGAATAAGTTCAAGTTTAGCATGGGGAATATAAGTCACAATCGAGGAGGTGTCTTTCAAGGGAAAGAGTTCATCGCGTGTTCCCAATAGAGCAAGCACAGGGCAGGTAATGCGTCGGGCATCGTCCGAGGCATCATAGTCTGCGAGTGAAACCATAACCTCCCGATAGAATTCAGGATGTTTTATGCGAAATAGCGGCGACATTTTCTTCTGAGTTTCATCGGGGAAATTTTTAATGAACCGCTCTGTAAGCTTCTGTATCAGCCAGTAGACCTGATAGTCCTTCAAATTTTCAAGCAATCTGGCAGTTGACCGGCTTCTTTGCTGCTGCTCAGGAGTAGTTCCAACAACTCCGCTTGATATTAGTATTATTTTATCAATTTCTGTTTGAGTTGTGTGTGCAGCCCAGTGGATCGCAGCAATCCCCCCGAACGAAACACCCGCAACCGATACACTCGTTATTTTTTCACGGGCAAGAAAATCATTGATGAGCAACGAAAAGTCGTCAAGTTTTCCGGTGTAATAAGGTGATCTGTCGGGAAAATCGTACGCGATAAGCCTGTATTGGGATGCGAGTGAGCTGAGATTTACGAAATTCCTTCCGTCAAGATTTAATCCATGTATGAATAAAAATACAGGCGCATCCGGACGCGGACCGGGAAAGTTATAGTAACGGTGAACGCTACCGGGTAAGGATGCATCAATCGTGCGATATTCCCAGCCTTTAAGATCGAAACCGTCATTCTTATGCTCCACGGGAACAATCGAATCTATCGCCATTGTGTATTTGTCCTGAGGAACAAACGCCACACTTATCTTAAGCAGGAAGAACGTCAATTGAAGAAGAATTGATGACATAATGACCTATCCGGAAAAAGTTAAACTGTCAATATGAATAATTAAATGCCGCAATTAGTGTGCCGATTCCATGTTTATCGTTTGAATCCTGCTGCGTTGTATTTCGTGAAAGACATTATTCAGCGACTCTGCAGGTTCCATACAGACGCCATAACCCTCAAATAAATATCAAATTTACATTCAGGTTCAATCGGTGTTGGAAAATCGAATACGCTGGAAAGTTTATACACACTAAACAAACCATTATTACATTGATAGTGTTAGTATTACATCTATCATCAGCAATGTAGCGTGTAAATAATTACACATTTTTTTTACACATATTACTGATATCTCTAACAAACATCAAGAAATCTTCACTATATTTATAGGAGAGACAACTATTTAGACAGGTAAAAAAGCAAATGAAAGAACCAGTGCAGAATTCGGCAATAAAAAAAATTTTTGAATATGATGATTACCGAAAATTCCTTGCAGATTTTTTTCTGGAACAGAAGAGGATTATGCAGATTTTCTCAAACAGATACTTTGCCATGAAGGCAGGTTTTAAATCCTCAAGTTACATCCTGTCAGTAATTAAAGGGCGCTTCAATCTCACCTACGCAACGATCCAGAAAACAATCGCTGCTATGGGAATAACTGGTACAACTGCTCAGTTTTTTGAAAATCTTGTTTTTTATAATCAGGCAAAAGAGTCTGAAGATCGGGAAAAATTTTTCAATAGACTGGAAGAGATCAGAAAAAATAATAATTTTTACAAATTAGACAACCGACAATATGAGTATATTAAAGCATGGTATTTTCTTGTCATTCGGGAAGTCGCTACGTTAGTTGACTGGAAGGATGATTATACGAAACTTGCACGACTGATTCGTCCATCAATCAGTACTGATGAGGCAAGGACTGCAATTGAAATTTTACTTGAAATCGGATTGATTAAAAAAGACAACTGCGGCCGTTATCATCAGAACTCAGCATCATTAAATCTGGAAGGCATTCCAAAGTATCTTCTTACCAATTTAAAAAAAGAATTGATAATGAGGGGACTGGATGCGATACAGGTTATCGATAAGTCAGAACGGTTCACAACTTTCTCAACACTAACATTGAGTAAAGAAAGCTTTGAATACGCATGTGAGGTATTAGAAGATGCCAGAAGGAAGATTATTGGAAAATCTCTTAATGATACGAATCCTGAAAAGGTATACGAGATGAATGTTTTACTGTTTCCAGTATCATATTCTTTTACAAGAGAACAAACGAGTAATGCAAACAAATAAATTATCACTTACCATTATTGTCATGATCATAGCCATTATTAACTGTACATCGTTAACAAACACATCAGGTGTTACCGATATTCCAAACGAGAAAATTGCAGGAATGGTTATTCATAAAAACAATTTTTGTCTGGCAAATGCAACAGTGATCCTCAGAAAGATTGTTCTTACATCAAATGGTGACAGTATTGTTGACGAAAGAATATCATCAACAGATATTCTTGGCAGTTATAGTTTTGATAATATAAAAAATGGTACATATGTAATTTTCTCATATGATTCTGTTTCAGGTAAATCTGCAATAATCTCAAAATTGCAGAAAAACAGCGATTTGGTTTTACAAAATCTATTTCTTGACAACAACATAACACTTAAAGGCCGCATAATAACCAATTTAACAGACACAAAGCCCATAACAGTGTTTATCCCTGGACTTGACAAACAAGCTCAAATTGACACTAATGGCTACTATCAGCTTGAGGGTATTCCTAATGGACAATATGACCTTGGTTTTATCTACAATAACACCCTGAATTTTCTTTCCATAAAAACTACCGGAAATTCAGATACCGTGTTTATCAGGGATGTTAATATAAACAACAGCTTCGGAAGAGTATACAATTTCTTTGACAGTAAAAGTGACAGCATTTTTTCCATAGATCCTCTTATCTACGAACAAAATCCTGATTGGTATGCAGGAAAAGACTTTTATGCAGCCAGTTACTATACAATAGAAAACAATAATCTCGTTGAAATTGATGGAAATGGTAATACAGCGCTGTTACTTGATAATTTTAATGACAACGATGGCTTTACAGAATTATATACTGTTTTTCCGGATATTATGTGGTATGGGTGGGATGATGCCAAAAATGGAGGTTCATCGGTTCTTATTCCTCCTTACGCTCCGGATTCAAGTTTTGCTAAATATATCGTTCCTTATGAAGGTATGGGTAAAGTTGTTCATGTACAATTTGCCTTTGGCAATAAACTTGAATATCCGTACGCGGGTATTGGATGTAAAAGTGAATCAAATCAGAATTCCTTTATAAACCTAAGTAAGATGACTGCAATTTCTTTTTACATAAAAGGAAAAGGTAATATTAGAGTAGCTTTGACAAGTAAAAAGGTTTATGATTATCCGGATGATAATGACTGGGGTCACATGCAAAAAACTATTACTCTTACACCACAATGGCAGCAAGTAACTATCCCCGTCAATGAGTTAACTCCACCAGTTGGTTCTCAACAATTGATAGATGGTTTGACGTGGCAGGATGTAAGAGAATCGATACGGGCAATACACTTTGAATCAGCAGTTTCTCCTTTTGCCGGCGACACTGTAGATTTGTGGCTTGACAATATTTATTTGCATGGAATTGGCGATTTCAATCTGAAATAGATGAATCAGGTTTATAGTGCGGATCAGACGATAGTTTTTTATCTCTTTCTGTATACATTTTCTAATAAGGAGAGCGGATTATGACCGCAAAATTCAGTTTCTTTAAAAAGGTTATGTATGCAGTTACAATATGTCTTTGTATTTCAACGAGCATTTTTGCGGCAACCTATACCGGAAACGTCAGGGACAGTAAAAGTGGAAATCCTGTCAAAGGTGTCCGGGTTTCACTTGGGTATACAAATTATGTAGCAACTACGGATGAGAATGGCAATTTTTCTTTGTCATTTGAAGATTCCATCAGAAAGGAGCAGAAAACCTTTGTATCAGAAAAAGTCGATCTGCAATTTACCGGAGGTAATGCTGTTTTAAATTTTAATGCAGCACCATCAGCAAAAAAAATCGGATTATTTGCATTAAACGGGAAATCTGTTTACTCGCAAACAATCTTACCCGGGGAGCCTGTTGTCAAAATGCCGTCACTTTCGAAGGGTATTTACATTTTAAAAATTGACCATCCCCAGAACCTGCAAACAGAATTCAGTATCAATCCGGTTGTAAGTGGCAATTCAAATATGGTTGTTGCATCTATGTCAAGTATGCAGCAACAGATTGCCGGAGGAGCAATATCTAAAGAACCCCTGCTCTTTAAACATGACTCCTATTACCCGCACAGTATATCAATGCCTGTATCCGCGCATTCTTTTACAGTATCCTTAAATCCTGATCCGCGTGCATATATCTTCAATGAGCAGAAAATTTATTCATACAACTTTACCATTTCTAAAGAGGATTCCTTAAAAATGGAGAGAGATGCACTACTGGAGAATTTTGTTCCTGCTCAATTCAAATTTAACGATTCGTCAATAGGTCAGATTGGTATACGGTATAAAGGATCAGGTTACTCACTGCCTTTATGTTTTAATTCCCACGGTGTAAGGTCATCTGATTGGAGATGTAAAAAAATCTCATTGAAACTTAAATTCGACAAATATTCCGGTGCACAACGTTTTTTCTCAATGAAACGACTCAACCTGCACGCATTATCTGGTGATCAGTCTAAAATGCATGATATTTTAAGCTATGGTTTATTCAGAGAAATGGGTGTTATATCACCACGTGCAGCATTTGTAAAAGTATCAATCAATTCAGTTTTTCACGGGCTTTTTCTCGCAGTTGAAGAACCTGACAGTCGTTTTGCAGAATCAAGGTGGCCCGACGATCCTGATGGAAATCTATATAAAGAAAAATGGCCGGTAAATGATAGTAAAGAATATTACAAAGAAGGATTAGCAACTAACGAGAAACCGCAAGATAATGCAGATGTTTCAAAAATGATATCATTTTATAAAGCAATCAATGGAGCCACAGAATCAGACTTTGTCGAAAAAGTTTCAAAATTTATGAATTTTGATTATTTCCTTAGATACATAGCAGTTGACAGGGTAATACATAATTGTGATGGCATGATGACATGGTATTATTCAAATAAAGGAAGCGGAAATCACAACTATTTCTTTTATGAAGAAACCATGGCAAATGGTAAAATCTGGCAGATCCCGTGGGATATGGATAATACTTTCTACAGGCAGGATCCAATTGTTGACGAATTGGGAGCACCTGAATGGAATGTCAGAACACGCACTTGTGAACCAGTTAAAATATGGGGAGATAATCTTGCAATGCCCGCTCACTGCGACAAATTAATTGGAATGACCGCAGATTTGCTTTGGGATGAGTACGTGAAAATTTGTGAGCAAATGCTTGCAACTCATTTCTCGGTACCTCACCTGACGTCACGACTTGATTTCTATAAAGATCTGATTGATACAATCGTTCGTAAAGATCCTTATCTTAAAGATCCTTATAATGACTACAATTCCTGGTTGGGTAATGTTAACTACCTTCGTGAAAGTATACCCATAATGAATAGTACCTTTGATAGTTATATTCACAGAAAAGCACCATTAAATAAAAAAAATCAGGTTTGTCTACTGATTGCAATTACATCGTAAATTACCAGTTTAAATTCACAGAAGAATCAG
>CAYMGX010000133.1:0-11082 GCA_964390065.1 uncultured Fibrobacter sp.
GGAAGTCCTGCAAGGCTTGCCGTTACGGTAAAAATATCCGCAAGATACATATGCAACGGATCATCGGTAAGCTCCCCGATTTTAAACGGCGGAATTGGAGAGGTTGGCGTTATGATACAATCGACATTATTGAATGCGTTAAGAAAATCCTGCTGAATCAATCTTCGTACCTGCAGCGATTTCAGATAATAGGCATCGTAGTAACCGGCACTTAACACAAAGGTGCCAAGCAGTATTCTACGCTTGACTTCCTCACCGAACGCTTCCGAACGTGACCTGAAATACATATCATGAAGGTTTGCAACATTATCAGCCCTGTAGCCATAATGTGCGCCATCATACCGGGCAAGATTACTTGACGCCTCGGCAGTTGCACAAAGGTAATATGTTGACACAGCATAATCAGTGTGCGGAAGACTTATTTCAACAATCTGCGCACCTTTTTTAACCAGAAGGTCAATGCCGGATTGTACCAGATGACGAATTTCGGCATTGAGCCCTTCGAGAAAATACTCCTTCGGAACACCGATCCGCAGCCCCCTGACATCCCTGCCTATTGACGCAGTATAATCGGGTACAGCACGTGCCGATGATGTCGAATCGTGAGGATCTTCACCGGAGATTACCTGCAGCAGTGATGCCGCTCCGTGAATATCACGGGCAAATGTTCCCACCTGATCAAGCGACGATGCATACGCGATAACGCCGTAACGGGAAACACGTCCATAGGTGGGCTTTACACCCACAAGGTTACAGAATGATGCCGGTTGACGAATCGAACCACCGGTATCGGTGCCAAGAGAGAATGGACACTCCCCAGCCGCTACCGCAGCCGCAGAACCACCTGATGATCCACCGGGGGTTCGTGACAAATCCCAGGGATTAAAGGTTTTCTTATAACCGCTGTTTTCGCAGGATGATCCCATTGCGAATTCGTCAAGATTCAGTTTACTGATCAACACCGCACCGGCACGTTCGAGTTTATCAATTACCGTAGCGTTATAAGGCGGAATATACCCATCCAGGATTCTTGACCCTGCGGTAGTCTGTGTTCCTTTGGTACTGATCACATCCTTGATACCAACTGGTATACCAAGCACCGGCGTTTTTTCACCATTGTTAATCCGCGCATCGGCAGCATCAGCAGCTTTGAGCGCTTTATCATACATCGGCGTAAGTATCGCACCGATTTTAGTATCAATTTTTTCACTGTGGTCAATAAATGCCTGCGTTAATTCCCTGCTTGATACCTGCTTTGATGCAATCGCGTCCTGGAGTACTTTGACAGGTTGAACAACGATATTTTCTTTTGTTAATTGAACGCTCATATCATTAAATCACTTTCGGAATAACAAAGTAATCAAGTTTTGACATCGGTGCATTCGCGAGAACATCACCGGTAGCCAGACTGTCAGCAGGAGTATCCGCCCGGAGCGGTTTGTCAACATCGAAAGGATTGCCTAAGGGTACAACATCCTTTGTGTCAAGTTCATTGAGTTTTTCAACATAACTGACAATATCACTCAGTTGACCGGCGATTTTTTCCCCTTCTTTTTCGTCAAAAGAGAGGCGTGCGAGATTCGCTATTTTTTTAATCATTTCAGGAGAGATCTGACTCATGTATATATCCTGTTCAAGTTGATTATTCCCAAAAATATCAGGTAACACGATGGTAAAATACCTTATACGGCAGTAATCCGCAATTGAAAAGAAGGCTGTGAAGTAGACGAAAATAACGTCCCGTTAGCGGATACTACAATACTTCTTTATAAACATCCATGGTGGCAGCGGCAATATTTTTCAGTTTAAACTGTTCGGCATGCACGAGTCCGGCATTGACCATATACTCACAATAACTGCCATTATCAAGCAGGTACCGGATAGCATCACCAATCTGTTCCGGGTTTTGAGGATCGATATAAACAGTATGCGGTCCTCCGGCTTCTTCAAAACAACCACCCTTCGTTGTAATCACTGGCGTATTCGACACCATTGCCTCAAGAATCGGCATTCCGAACCCTTCATAGATTGACGGATATACAAAGAGCCGGGCCTGCTGATACAACGCCGGAAGATCCTCAAATGGAACATTGGTAAGAATATGTACATCCCTGATCCTGTTTTCACTGATATATGCCTGCACCTCGTCGAGGTACGGTGTACTGCGGCCGACAATCACCAGTGGATAGCGTATCTGACGGATATGCATTGCTTTTATAACAGAGAGAATATTTTTCCGTTTTTCGATTGTACCAACATTGAGAATGAACTCGGCAGGAAGCTTATACTTTTGCAGTATTTGTTGCATCGCCGACAGAGTCACAGGATTCCAGTACACAGACGCACAGGCAAGGTAGACTACCCGTATCTGTTCTTCATTGACATTGCAGGTAAGTACAAGATCATCTTTGGTCTGTTTACTTATTGTAATTATGCGTGATGCATTCGCAATGGCATTGCTGAGTTTCTTTTTGTAAACATTACGGTCAATCGGTTTGTACAGGTCAGGATAATGAATGAAGATTATATCACAAATTGATGCGATCGCGGGAATACCTGTTTTCTCTATACCAAACGGGATCTCATTACTGAGTCCATGAAAAATGTCAATCTTGTCCTGTTTTACTTCCGATGGAATTCCATGGGTTCGCCAGAGCGACTGAAATTTCTTATAGAAAATATTTTTAGGCCCTTTGATCAGTACATTCTTTGCAGCTGTCTGATACTTGGCCCGGTGAGGTTTTGGTGTATAGAGAATGTAGGAGTTATGAGGAAAGTACGTCGATAATCCGGCGATTGTTGACCGGCTGTAATTGCCAAGTCCGGTATTATTGAAAAACGCCCGTTTTGCATCAAATCCAATTTTCATTCCTTGAATATACGCGATAGGCACTGTTTTAGCAAGGAATTGGATTGATAACTATAAAAAAACGGGTGATACAAACCCTATGTATCACCCGTTTTACAATTCTTGGGACTATGTAATCAGTCAAGATAGAGTTCATCAACATTACTCTTGATCTTTGCCTTATTTCTATAGCTTTCAAACCAACCGTAATACAGACGTTGAATAGTTCTCATTTTCAGTTCATCTTTAACAGTTTTAACAGCATCGGAATTCCAGTCAATTTCAGGAGCCTTGTTTACATATATTGGCTTTACAAGATAGTAAGTTCCATCAAATTCGATTACATTTGATATCTTATTTAACGGCGTTGCAAACGCGATAACAGATACCTTTGTATCGTTTCCAATACCAGGAACATATCCGTTAACAGAAATGGTATCTGTTACACCTGAAAATACCTTTGGATCAGAATCTTTAATTGGCACCAGCGATGATGTATCACTTAACTTTTGCCTGACACTATCCATGTATTCTTTTGCCATCTGCTTGCGTACAGAATCAATAATTGTTGTCCTGATTCTTTCCTTGACAGATTCAAACGGAGCAATCCCTTTTTTTGTAATTTCTTTAACAGCAACAACATAATACGCATCATTATTTTCAAGTCTTTCTACAGTATACTTCTTGTCACTGCCGCCAAATGCAAGCTGACCCGCACCTGACAAGTATCCTATTTTTGGAATCAACGCTCCTTTTGCATAAAAACCGGTGGAATCGAACTCAACACCAGGGAAGTTTTTAATCGCAAGAGGAAGTTTATTCTTCTCGTCAACAAGTGCTACAAGACTGTCTGCCCTGTCGGAGAGTAATTCGAAGGTTTCTGCTGATGGCGCAAGTTTTTTCAGAATATGACGTGCCCGTACTTTGGCAGTAGAATCCTTACCAGTTTTTCCCTCAACGTAAAGTATATGATACCCGTACTGGGTTCTGATCGGATTGGATATTTTACCACTGTCCGTACCAAAGGCTGCAATTTCAAACGGAAGAACCATCTGACCACGGCCGAAAAATCCAAGATCTCCGCCATTCTGAGCACTTCCTTCATCATCAGACTCCAACCTTGCCTCATTCATAAAAGCTTCACCTGGATTTGATGCCTGTTCAACACGTGTTCTGATTTCATTCAACTGATTTACCAGTTCTCTTTCATCTGCAGGTGTAGCAACCTTCGGGAATTTTGCGTAGTAGAGATTTGCCTGGGCTTCTGACTTGAACGAATCAGGATTGGCCTTATAATACTTTAACAATTCTGCATCGCTTGTCTTATTAGTGTCGACATCAAGGGAATACAGGTTTACTCTTGCATACTCGTACTTAACCTTGCTGTTTGTCATGGTAACTTCCCAGGCCATTTCTGCTTTTGACGGAATAGCGCCGGCATTAAGTATTTTTTCGAGTTTTTGTGCAGGAACAGCACTCTCACGAGCATAACTCTCTACACTTGTCAACCATGGATACTGATCGTAATTTGCCGGATCGTTAAGAAAATTTTCGTATTTACTGGTATCAAACACACCATTTGTCTGAAAAATCGATGCCGTATCAACACCGGGAATCGGATTTCTCTTTATGTATTCGAACACTTCATCTGCGGATGCACTTATTTTCATTTTGTTGAGAATTTCCTGAGTCAGAATGGTCTGAACCTGTTGTTCCCATACCTGACGTGGCACCATTTGATATTGTGCCTGTGGAACCTCAGCACCGCCGCGCTGTTCCTGAAGTCTCTGACGTTCAACATTAACATGCTGATCAAATCTGCTCAGTGGAATCTCTTTACCGTTTATCGTACCAGCCGATGAGTACTTGTTTTTGGGTCCTCCGGCATTCATACCCCAGTTAAAAAATATGGTTCCTATCACAAACGTGACAAGAATGACTATCATTATTGTGGGAGCCATTTCCCGCATTTTCTTGATCATAAGATCTCCTAAGATTGTGCGTATACAATGAAATTAATTTTCGTACTTATCAGCGGGCAACTGAGTCTTTACCTGAGGAACTACTGAATGTATAACCACGTAGCCTGAGATTTAAAATTCAAACCCTGATATCACCCTACTACTGCGAACCGATTAAAAGCTACTTTGTCTGCTTCTCTTTTTTGCCATCTTTTTCGGTTTTAACGTTTTTTTCTATTTTTTCAACTTTGTCAATTTTTTCCGTTTTTTCAGTATTTTCCGTTTTTTCAACCTTTTTAGGCATTAATAACGAACCATAGATATCCTTATTTGAAATCAACGAGACAGCGGCCTTCAACTGCACGTCATCCGCAAGTTTCGAGCGGAAGTATATTTCGTGATCCTGACCATACTCACGATACAATATCGCATCACGCAGAATTTTCCTTATCTCTTTATCATTACTTGCAACGGCACGCTTGCTCTCCTGAACAAGCACAGAATCAACCCGCTGAACCATTACATTCATTTCAGCAAGCTCAGTATCTTCGAATTTCGGCAGTTCAGGATAAAGAACGACCTTTTTTCCGAGAGAATCAACCGTATCTTTCAACCCGGTACTTTTCTTGAACTCCTCGAACCGCATCTGTGCAACACTCTGGAATGTAAACTTTGTTGAATCAAGAAATTTAAAGAAACCTTTGATTGTTGCATCATCAGGCATATAATCTTTATCGATTTTAACGTTGCGTTTTTTAAGCTGAGGATAGATACTGTTAGCAAACTGGAAGAATACATCTTTCACAAGCAACGCCCGAACCGGCAAAGCGGGAATATCAACTTTTACAATAGTATCCGGAATTATACCGCCGCTGCCATATACGAGACGTCCGGTTCTCTTGGTCTTGTACACAGTTGTATCAATCTTTGATTTGCGTGTTTTGGAACTGTCCGCATTAACAGCACTACCATCCTCATCTTCGTCATCACCATTACCACGAATGGAATTCTCCGGTCTGTTTATACAGCGGCCTGACGGTGTGTAGTAAAAAGCAGTTGTCAATTTGATTGTGTGCGTCGGATCAAGCGGTAACAGTGTCTGAACTGATCCCTTACCAAATGTTGTATCACCAACCACGATTCCCCGATCCCAATCCTGAATTGCGCCACTTACAATTTCTGATGCGCTCGCACTTGCATAGTTTACGAGCACAGCAAGAGGCATTTCGGGAGGAACAATGGGCTGCGATGATGAATACGATTCTTTATTTTGTCCACTAACCCGTCCTTTGGTAGAAACAATCAGCGACTTCTTTGGAAGGAACTTCTCTGATACTTCAATAGCCTGAGGCAGCAAACCACCGGGATTATGACGCAGATCAAAGACCAGTCCTTTTATACCTTTTTTCAATAATTCCCTGATTGCCTTCTCCACTTCCGAACCGGCATCTTCGGAGAATGTTGTGAGCTGAACATAACCGATACTATCCGATATCACACCGGAAAACGGTACCGATTTAATGTGTATAATTTCACGGGTTACTGTATAATCTACATCTTTCATCTCACCGCTGCGACGAATGGTGATCGTTACTTTTGTACCAGGCTCACCACGCAATTTGCCGACCGCATTATCAATAGTGATACCGGCAGTCGATTTTCCATCAATTTTGAGTATCTGGTCACCGGATTGAATTCCAGCACGTGATGCCGGCGTTCCTGCAATCGGGGTCATTACCGTCAACACTTTATCACGAATAGAAATCTGAATACCAAGCCCACCGAATTTCCCCTCAGTGTGAATCTTAAGTTCCTGATAATCCTTCTCTTCAAAGTAGGTCGTATGAGGATCAAGGATATGTGTCATCCCTTTGATTGCATTGTCGATAAGATCTTTTGAGGAAACTTCCTCAACGTAATTCTGATGAATCTTTGATGCGACATTGTCAAGACGAACAATATCCTTGTAGAAACTGTCACTGTCAGCCCTGGTTGCATCAATCATTAGCCCCATCACAACAACAACAAGTATCACGACACCAACAAGAGGAATTTTCCCGAAAGAACTCTTTTTGTCTTTTTGAATTTCCATTCACACACCTGGTTATTTGATTATTGACTACCGTAATTAATTACTAATTAAAAGTATTCTCACTACGCAAAAGAATACCTGCCCTATAGATTATAGAGAACCTAAAAATATATCACGTATCAACAGGTTTTCCTGTTTTTTCTTTATTTTATATGTTTTTGTATCAAATTGATCACTTCTGCTGAAATCTGTTCAATACTTTGCTCTGCATTTATAAGTTTGATCCGTTCAGGCGAACTTTTTGCCAGATTCAGAAAACCATCCCGTATCTTTTGAAAAAACTCTGCACTGTTTTGTTCAAGGCGATCCTTTGCCTTGTTTATTTTTGCCATCCTTACTGCCGAAGTTTCAACACCTAAATCGAAAATAAAGGTTAGATCAGGATTCAACCCCCCCGTTGCATAAACATTGACCGTCTTGAGAACGTCCAGCGGGATTCCCCGCCCATACCCCTGATATCCAAACGTAGCCTCCTGAAAACGATCGCAGAGGACAATCTTCCCGCTCGCCACCGCAGGAATAATTTTTTCACGAACATGCTGCGCCCGTGCTGCACAATAGAGCAGTATCTCACATTCGTTTACCATCTCGTTATTTTCAGGCGACAGTAGAATTTCACGAATTTTCTCTGATATTGATGTTCCCCCCGGTTCACGGGTAATAAGGACATCATACCCTTTTTCTCCCAATATCTTCGAGGTCAAAGCAAGCTGTGTACTCTTCCCACACCCGTCGATGCCCTCGAATGTAATAAATTTCCCCTGCATCTGATCTACGCTCCATGACACTTCTTGAATTTTTTACCACTGCCACATGGACAGGGATCATTACGCCCGACTTCAAATGCATTACGAACAACAGGTTGCCTTGGCGGCTGCGGCCCACTGCGGTTGGTCATCTGCTGCTGAGGTGCATTGTTATATGACTGCTGTTGCACCGGTGCAGCCTGCTGAGCCGGAGCTGCAGATTGCTGAGAGGATTGCCCACCAGCCTGTGTAAAAACACTAAAATTACCATGAAGCGTCTGTGATGGTTGCGGTGCCGGAGCAGAACGCTGTTCAACGCGCTCAAGTCTGAAGATGAAGCTTGTTACTTCTTTTGAGATCATCGTCCGCAAATCCTCAAACATATGCAAACCTTCACGCTGATACTCGAAAAGAGGATTTTTCTGACCGAACGAACGATATTGCACACCGCTTTTCAGATGATCCATCTCGTAAAGGTGATCTTTCCAGAGGTTATCAATAACCGTCAGGAATACATGACGTTCAAACTGACGCATCAACTGTGACGTAAACCTGTGTTCTTTGTCATTGTACTTGTCCTTGACAAGTTTCCACACATCATCAAAAAGCTGCTGCTGAGTCTTTGTTGTCAATTCATCATCACTGATTTTATACGAGACTCCGAACATTGTCTGAATATCACCATACAATGCCTGAAGTGACCAGTTTTCAGCATACTTGCCGTTGCTGGTATGCAGCACTATCATATCATCAAGCGTTGATGCCACCTGGTCAAGAATCTCCTCTTTCAGATCCTCGCCCCTGAGAATTCTCTGACGTAAACCATAAATCTCTTTACGCTGAAGATTCATGACATCATCGTAATCCTTAAGATGCTTACGTATTTCAAAGTTTCTTCCCTCAACACGCTTCTGAGCGTTTCCGATAGCGCTGCTGACAAATGGATGAGAAATAACTTCACCATCCTCGGCACCCAGCCTGTCCATAATATTTGCAATACGCTCAGATCCGAAAATTCTCATCAGGTCATCATCAAGCGAAAGGTAAAACTTTGTTGATCCGGGGTCACCCTGACGTCCTGCACGACCTCTGAGCTGATTGTCAATACGGCGTGACTCATGTCGTTCTGTTCCCAGAATATGCAGACCACCAAGTTCCTTTACTTTTATATGCTCTTCTTTTGTCTGTTCAAAGAACTTTGCAAATTTAACACGTTTTTCCTCCAGAGTCATCGATTCAGGATCGATCCCCTGTTTGACAAGCTCGTTATTAGCCATAATCTCAAAGTTACCGCCAAGCACGATATCTGTTCCACGACCGGCCATATTGGTCGCAATAGTGACAGCACTGAGCTTACCGGCCTGCGCAACAATTGTCGCTTCCTTTGCATGCTGCTTTGCATTCAAAACCTCATGTTCAACACCCGCACGCTGCAACAGCTTACTTAACAATTCAGATTTTTCAATTGATGTCGTTCCGACAAGCACCGGTCGTCCGATTTCCTTCATTGCCTTGATATCCTTTACAACCGCATTATATTTTTCTCTATGCGTCTTGTAAATTTCATCATTAAAATCGTTACGCTTGAGACCACGGTTAGTAGGAATTGTTACCACATCAAGCTTATAGATTTCATGGAATTCAGCTGCTTCAGTAACTGCCGTACCGGTCATACCAGCAACTTTTGCGTACATCTTGAAAAAATTCTGAAATGTAATTGTTGCGAGTGTCTGGCTTTCACCGGCAATCTTTACACCCTCCTTCGCCTCAAGAGCCTGATGCAGCCCTTCACTGTAGCGGCGACCATGAAGAATACGACCGGTGAATTCATCAACGATAAGAATCTGTCCATCCTGCACCACATAGTCAACATCAATTTCAAACAGTGAATACGCCCTTAAAAGCTGACTGACAGAATGAATACGTTCGGAACGCTCTGCGTATTCCCGATGAACCTGCTCTTTACGTAATGCTTTGTCTTCAATAGAAAGCGATTCATCCTTATCAATTTTACCAATATCTTCCGCAAGATCCGGAACAACAAAGAAGTCCTGATTTGAACCACCAACAAGGTTACGACCTTTATCTGTTAGCTCTGCACTGTGACCGGATTCATCTATTGTGTAGTACAATTCCTCGTCAAGCTCGTGAGTTTTTTTGTCACGATGATAATCTGTTTCAACCACTTTGACAAGCTTTGCTATTCCCTGCTCTTTTAGCATTTTAATAAGCTTTTTATTTTTCGGAGATCCGCGTTTTGCAATCAGTAGTCGCTTTCCGGCCTCATAATCCTTGCCTTCCTGTTGTAACAGCACTTCCGCTTCAGCAACGATATCCTGAACAAGTGTCATTTGTGCATTTACTACTTTTGAAACCTGAGGTTTCAATTCCTCGTATTCCTTATTGGAACGTGCGACCTGACCGGAAATAATAAGCGGCGTTCTCGCCTCGTCAACGAGAATATTATCTACTTCGTCAATAATTGCGAAATTCAGTTCACGCTGTACGCATTGTTCCGGTGATGTCGCCATGTTGTCACGCAGGTAGTCGAACCCGTACTCGTTATTAGTTCCATAGGTAATATCACAGCGATACGCTTCAGCACGTTCAGGGCCATGTGGTTCCGTTGTATCAAGACACCCGACCGTAAGTCCGAGGAATCTGAAAATTCTCCCCATCCACTCACTATCGCGTTTTGCAAGGTAGTCATTGACAGTAATGACATGTACACCTTTGCCTCCAAGTGCATTAAGATAGGCAGCCATCGCAGCAACCTGTGTCTTACCCTCACCGGTTTTCATCTCGGCGATTTTTCCCTGATGCAGCACAATCGCACCCATCACCTGAACATCAAAGTGCGCCATAAACGGTATCTCACCAAAAATCGGGTCAGTTACCATTCTTTTCTCACCAAGTACTCTGTGCGTAGCTTCCCGAACAACTGCAAACGCCTCCGGCAGGAGGTCATCAAGCGTCTCGCCAGCGGCAAGGCGTTCTCTGAATTCACCGGTTTTTGCTTTCAACTCGTCATCAGATAGTTTGCTAATTGTCTCTTTAAGACCATTGACTCTCGCAAGTATTGGACGAATTTTTTTAACATCCCTGTCCTGTTTTGATCCAAAAAGAAAACCAAGAACTTTTAGTAGTGTCATTGTTCAGAAACCTTTTTTATGTGAAATTCCCTGATTCGCACTTTTATCAGAGTCTTTCGTTCAAATATACCATTCATTTCCGTTTTAAAATCTTCCGCAAGCTGTTCCTTCTTTAACGATGCTAACGGTTTATCCTGCAAAACTTTAAGCGCCACCACCCTGAGCGCATCACGATTAATATACAGATCACTTCTGTCCATCGAATCAGTGTAAAATAGCTCAAGCGCCAGTGAAATAATAAGATCTTTTCGATCTATTACACGACTTTGTACATTTGTGAGTA
>CAYMGX010000134.1:0-11065 GCA_964390065.1 uncultured Fibrobacter sp.
GAACATCCTTACCATTAAGTATATGGAATTTGCGAAGTTTGCGCAAGGTCTCATTCGAAAAGGACGATAGCGGAATCCAGATAAGATGCTTCCCGAGTTTTGATGCAAGGTTCTTTAGCTCTATGCCTGGTTTTTTTCCAGCAACATAGGCAATGTTTTTTTCTCTGCTGAAAAGCATTGAGCCATAGGTCAGACGGGCAGCGAAATTAGTAAGTTTCAGGAATTCGGATGCCGCAAATACATTCGGGATTGATTTGGGTGGGAAAAGAAGTGCAAGGCCGCCATAGTTGCATTCTGCAATACCCGGACCGATAAGGTTTACAAATGGGTCGGTTGCATAAAATGATAATGTTGATTCTTCAGGATGCTCTGCGTACCAGGTCGTGCAATGGGGGTAGAGATCATCATGGTTTTCATCAAAGATAATTACCACCGTATCAATTTTACCACGTGATGGTGGGATTTCTTTAACATAAACGTTGCCGGTATGCCAGTTTCGAAGAGTCTCTCGTATATCAATACCGTCTTTTACAGAAGAAGTGAATTTTTCGTTTTTAACATAGTCTTCTGTAAGTACTCGAATAGCTTTAGCACGGATGTGTGTATTAAAATGTTCAATTTTCTTATCCTCAGGCACATGTGAACACATCCCATAGGGATTCCAGGAATACCGGTATTTGACCTTTTTATCAAGTGATGGGTCCGGCTTTATCGAGATCGTTCGCCAGCTGAGCTCTGTATCTCTGAATAAGTTAGTGGCATCAAGACCGTTTCCCCATTCTCTGACAGATATTTTATCGATACCTATATGAATCTGATTCTGGTCTTCAGGTGAGAAAAACGGATAGTACTTTGCACTTTTAAGGATCCGGATTGCATAAGCGTTTCCTCCAACACCTTTAGCACTCTCGATTATATCCATTAGTGATGGTATCATTAAATTTGACATAATAGTAAGATTTCTGAGAAACGTGAGTGCAGCCTGAATCCTTACAGGTGATAGTGAACTGATATCATCCTGGTTATCAAAGTATTCATCACGTGTTTCTCTGAAAAGATCTTTAATTACGTTAATAATATCAAAGTTTTCTGCAAAAAGATCATATCGTTCCTTTTCAAATTTGCCGGTAACAAAGGGCAATTCGCCAAGTGCGAAATATAGATGATCCGGATTTATAACTCTTGTAATGATTTCATAGTCGAGGGGGGGGGGATAGATCCGGTTATAGGATATTTCCTGATTGAGATGGTGGATTGTTCGCACGAAATTTCTGAAATGAACAATAGCAAGTACTTTTTTATGCTTTGACAATAAGGAGAGTATATGTGATGCAATAAACTGGCCTGCGAGATCATTTTCCGATCCCTGTTCCGGATTGCCGATTGATTGTACGCAAAGTGAATTGTAAATATCAATCCCGGTAATTTCTGATGCGTATTCGTCGGGTACAGGGGACATTGGCGGCCATGATCCAAGTTCAGGATAACCAATGCACGAAAGCTTTGCCTGCAGTTGTAGCGATTGACGAATGCCCTCAATAGTTGCATCACAGGGATCAACCGGAATATAATAAACGTGTCCGTCGTTTTGACGCGCGCAGACAGCACTGATTACAGGAAGTGCTTCGACAGCCTCAACAAGATCCGGTTCGAATATGTCCGGAATGTCAATTGCAATACTATCAAATTTCTCTTCAAGACAAATAGAACGGATTTGTCTTGAAAACACTGCCTTTCCATGTAAGACGGGAACTATTGTCAGCGAATCTGATAATCTCACTTATCATCATCCTCATTGTAGTCGGGATTAAGGTCGTTGTCTTCGGAGAAAAAGAAATCACCAAGATTCATTGATGGAATATGTTCACCACTCGATTGACGTTTCGCTGCAAGATTGTCAAGATCAAGCGCTTCATCACCAAGAATCTGCACAATAGCTTTTTTAAAGACATCTGATGTGTCAAGTGATGGGTCTGCGTGCCTGAGCTTTGCAGTATATCGCAGCGCATTTATTCCATCACGAACAGAATAGGGGAGATCAAGTGAATGTGCTTTTTGTAAATAATCAACACATAGTTCAAGTGCTTCCGGTGATGAAAACGGGAGACTGTAACTAAGTATCCTGAGTTCGTCAGCGCGATCCGGAAACGGAATCTGGATTCCCGGCTGTAAACGGGACATGATATAATCCGGTATTTCGAATGTGGAAGAATCTTCATTCATGGTTACTGCTGCACGGAATTCCTTGTGAGCAGTAATAATAATACCGGCAACAACAGATTCAATCATTCTTCTGTTGTCAAATAAACCGGCAAGTGATGCCCACGATTTTTCAGACATCCTGTTACCCTCATCAAGTATGGCAATACCGCCAGTCAGCGCTGCAGACAGTAACGGGCTGGCGTGATATGAGATCTTCCCCTGATCGGAGAGCACGGGTGTTATAAGCAGATCCTCAGGTCTTGTATCAGAGGTACATTGCATGATATAAACATCCTGCTTACGATGCTTTGCAGCTGCAATTGCAAGTGTCGTTTTTCCGATTCCGGGAAATCCGATTATGCGGGGAGTAAGTGGTAAATCACGTTCATCAATTACCATCCAGCATGCAATAAGCTGGCGCATGGATTCGTTTTGGCCTATCCATTCCGCATCTATCTCAAGCGGATGTGATAGTACAAGTTCGATATTGTCAATTTTAAGTGTTTTCATTATACTCCAATTTAATTTACAGCCGATGTTACTACAGATAATGCACAACTTTTTTACGAAACATCGAAAAATTGATGCTAAGAATGTAAAAAGCATTTAATAGGTGAAAATACATGACGGAAGCAGGGATATCAACGTGAAGGCTGTAAATCGTTATCAGTAATTACAGATATGTCACAATATTAAAATTTGGCTATGCAGTTCCGGCTATTCATTTTTAAACAGATCTTCAGTATCACGATCTTCCCAGAGATATTTGGCCCTGTCAGCCCACTTATCAATTATAGCTGCAGTAAGTCCAGACTTCGTTCGCATCTCTCCGATTCTTGTATTGTGAAGATTGTTGAACACGCCAATATATGAATTCGCTTTTTTCTGGTTGCCCAGTTTTAGATAGAGTGCTGTAATGCTGTAAATAACCTGCATTTCGATCTCTTCAGATGGGCAGTTCGAAGTCTTGAATGCCTCCTCAAAATACCCGAGTGCATCTTTTAAATATTGACTATTATCTTTCTTGACATCTTTTAATATTTTAGCGATACGTAATGAATATGCGCCCAGTTTGTAGAGCGAATACGGATTTTCATAAAAGGCTTCAACGTGTGCCCTGGATATTGACAATAAATAACTGTCTATTGCTGCCTCAAGTGATCGTGGACGTTTAAAATACTGTTGATAATTCCCATTGAACTTTAAAAGTTTTTTTCGTTCATCCTGTTTTTCATCGATTGAAACAAGGCAGTTAGCTGATAACTGACTCTTTACATCACTGTGTGTGCTTATATCATGTCGTCCAAAATCTTTTCTGTCCGGTGATGCAAAAAGACATTTTGGGCAAACTGTTACTGCATACAGCGTATAATCAATCGTTCTGAATCCATTGGCCCCGGTGTAAACCGGAACTAAGAATTTATTTTGAAGAATCTGTTGACTTTTGGCCCTTAATTCCAGGCATGTAATATCTGTATTTTCACACGCCGGACATTTAACCGGGATTTCAAACAATGGATCATCACCAATTTCATCTTCTTCAACCGGATCAGGAATTTTAAATCTGCTTTCCCTAATCTCTTTTATGTGCTTTATATCAATTGTGGCACCAAAACGTGAAATGTATTCGTCAACAAGACTCTGATCATTTAAAAGTATTAGAAGACGGCGTTTTACTTCAATTTCATCACAAGCCATGTAAACCCCTTTACTTATGAAGGCAAACTATAGCCAAATTATGCAATTAAAAAAGGTTAAGGTCAAAGAAAAAGCTTAGAAATAAGTGTGAAATAAATCACATAGTACAATTAAAATCTTAAAAACAAGGAAAATTTGTCAGTAATAGTTTATTAACTCTCAATAGCTTAAAAATCAATGCAATAAACGAATCGGTCAGGCAATTCCATTGTGGTATGTATTGTAAATCATTGAGTTTTAAAGATTTTTTGTATACGAAATTGTGTAAAAAAGTATTTATATATTGACTTACTTTTAAAAAGGGTGTATATTGTATGTGAAACATTTCACAAGGAGCGTTGGTGGAGAAAATTCCTCAGCCCGTAATCAAAAGATTGTGTATGATCTATCAACTTTTAAATGAAATGCTTGATAAGGGTCATACGACAGTATCGTCATCGGAACTGGGAGCCATGTTGGGAGTCGGCTCTCACAATGTTCGTAAGGATATCAGTTGTCTTGATGGCGTAAAGAGCGGTGGCTCAGGATATGATATCGTCAATCTAAAAAATGCCATAGCGCAAAAGTTTGGTTTCGCAGATCAAAAAGCGGCTTGTGTTGTAGGGCTTGGTCGAATCGGGACTGCATTTCTTGAGCATGCGCACAATATTAAGAGTGAATTCAGGATTGTTGCTGGTTTTGATTCAAATACGAACAGAATAGAAACGATAAAGACTTCAGTAAGTGTTTATCCTGCGTATCAGATATCTGAAACAGCACGGAGGTTCAATATTAAGATTGCTATCCTGACTGTTCCCAATTCGGCTGCACAGGATGCAGCAAACCGTCTGATTGATGGTGGTGTGAAGGGGATTATAAATTTTACCGATACGAATCTTGTTATCAGGAAAGATGATGTATTTGTCAGGAATATGGATGTAACCGGTGAAATGAGGATGCTTTCGGCTCTTATCCGGATGGATATGAATAATAGTATCACTATGTAACATGAATTAATTAAAATATACATTTTATTAAAGGGGTTTCAAAATGGCAAGAGTCTATAATTTTTCTGCAGGTCCGTCCATGCTTCCTGAAGCAGTGCTTCAAAAAGCAGCGTCCGAAATGCTTGACTATCAGGGTACAGGTCAGTCAGTCATGGAAATGAGTCATCGTACGCCTGAGTATGAAAGTATAATATATGGTGCTGAGGCTGTTTTCAGAGAGATAATGGGAGTCCCTGAAAATTACAATGTACTTTTTCTACAGGGTGGTGCATCATTACAATTTGCGATGGTACCATTGAATTTACTGGGTGAGAAGAAAAAGGCAGATTATATAAATACTGGTGTATGGTCCAAAAAAGCAATTGCTGAAGGAAAACGGTATGGTAAAGTAAATGTCGTTGCATCAAGTGAAGATAAAAATTTTAATTATATTCCAGCAATTTCAAAAGAGATGTTTGATAAAGATGCTGCGTATGTCCATATTACATCAAACAATACTATTTATGGGACCCGTTACAGAGCAATCCCTGATACCGGAGATGTGCCACTTGTTGCAGATATGTCATCCAATATTCTTTCTGAGTACTATGATGTAAAAAAATTTGGTGTAATCTATGCCGGTGCGCAGAAAAATCTTGGCCCGTCTGGATTGACTGTTGTTATAGTTCGTAATGACCTTGTTGGTAAAGCACTTGACTTTACACCAACAATGCTGAACTATGCAACACATGTCGAAGAAAGATCAATGTTCAACACTCCTCCTTGCTATAGCATTTACATTGCTAAACTTGTTTTTGAGTGGTTCAGGGATATTGGCGGTATTAAGGCAATGCAGGAATTAAATGAAAAGAAGGCTGCCATTCTTTATGAATATCTTGATAATTCAAAATTTTATAAAGGTACGGTTGTTCCTGAATTTCGTTCTCTTATGAATGTTCCATTTGTATTAGCAAACGAAAGTCTTGACAAAGAATTTCTCAAACAAGCCAGAAACGAAGGACTGATTAATCTTAAAGGTCACCGTTCTGTAGGAGGAATGCGTGCAAGTATTTATAATGCAATGCCGATTGACGGCGTAAAGAAACTTGTTGAATTTATGAAATCTTTTGAACAGGCAAATAAATAACTGTTAATGTGCCTGTATAGAAAACAGTGATTTTTTCAGTGGCTGCCATGAATACTAAAAACATGGCAGCCAGACAGTCAAATGTACCATTTAGTTAATGGAGGTTAATAATGTATAAAATTCAGACTTTAAATAAAATTGCCACTATTGGCATTGAGAGATTTCCAAGGGATATGTACGAAATTGCGTCAGAAATTTTGAATCCTGATGCAATACTTGTTCGTAGTGCCAACATGCTTGAAATGGAACTCCCGTCAACAGTAAAAGCAATTGCACGTGCAGGAGCTGGTGTTAACAATATCGCGGTTGATAAATGTTCTGAGAAGGGTGTTATTGTTTTTAATACGCCGGGTGCAAATGCAAATGGTGTAAAAGAACTTGTTATTGCAGGTATGTTACTGTCTTCAAGAAGAATCATTCCGGGTATCAACTGGGCAAGAAGTCTTGCTGGTAAAGGTGATGAAGTTACGAAAATTATAGAAAAAGGGAAATCTGATTTTGTCGGGCCTGAAATTAAGGGTAAAAAACTTGGTGTTATCGGTCTTGGTGCCATTGGTGTCATGGTTGCCAACGATGCAATGGAACTTGGTATGCAGGTTACCGGATATGATCCGTTTATCTCTGTGGAAGCAGCATGGGGATTATCCCGTAATGTACGAAGAGCCCGCGGTCTTGAAAGTCTGCTTGCTGAATCAGATTATATCACACTTCATGTTCCATTATCAGATAAGACAAAAGGTTACCTTAGTCGTGAACGTTTCGCAATTATGAAAAAGGGTGTACGACTGCTTAATTTCGCACGCGGTGGCCTTGTCAATAATGCAGATCTTCTTGAAGCAATCAAGGAAGGGATTGTTTCTTATTATGTAACAGACTTTCCGGATGAGGAATTATTGACAGTTGAAAATGTTATACCACTTCCACACTTGGGTGCATCAACGCCTGAAGCTGAGGATAACTGTGCGATTATGGCTGTCAACCAGCTCAAAGATTTTTTAGAGAATGGCAATATCAAGAATTCTGTAAATTTCCCGGACTGTGAACTTGACACATTTGGAGCAACAAAAAGAATAGTTATCGCAAACCGCAACGTTCCAAATATGGTTGGTCAGATTACAACGGTGCTTGCAGCAGAAAAGATCAATATTGCAGGCATGATCAATCGTCATAAGGGTGAGTTTGCTTATAATATTATTGATATTGATGGTGAAATGACGGATAGCATTATTGATAAGCTGAAAGAAATCAGTGGTGTTATCATGGTTAGAAAAATCGAACGGTAATTCTGAATACAACATTGCAGGTGACAACGATTGCAGTGAGTTGTCACCTGTACTTAATGTATTTGTTTTCAGCCTGGTGGCCAGGTGAAGTCTCTTCCACTAAGAATATGTACATGAATGTGATGTACAGTTTGACCTGCGCATTCTCCGAAATTGATTACCTGCCGGTAACCGGCAAGATCAAGGCCGATCATTTTTACCGTTTCACCGATCGCAGCAAATAACTGCTGAAAGATTATTGTATCTTCCGGCGGGACAAGGTGTATTCCTGCATAGTGCTTTTTGGGAATTGCCAGAAGATGTGTCGGAGCTTTTGGGGTAATATCTTTGAAAATGAGTACAGAATCATTTTCGTAGACGACCTCCGATGGAATTTCTTTCTTTATAATTTTGCAAAAAAGACACTGATCCATTTGCGAATCCTTTGAATTGTTTTGAGTATACACACGCATTATAATGCCATATAATACTGTATAAAACAACATGTACGATGAATCGAAGAGTAACAGAACGATCCATCCGATAATAAAACTCTTCAATTCATCTTTTTAAAGGTTAAATATAATTGCTTATAGACCAAGTCTGGAACTATTTTCCCATGATTATGAGCACAATTGCACAAAATAGAAAAGCATATCATGATTACGAGATTATTGAAAAGATTGAAGCGGGTATTGCACTTGCCGGGTCTGAGGTAAAATCGGTACGTGCCGGTAAGGTTAATTTATCGGACAGCTACGCACAATGTATCCATGGCGAGATGTTTCTCCATAACCTGCATATAAGCAGTTATGAGCGAAGCGGTCTCTATACACCTGAACCTGGCAGAAAACGCAAACTGCTTCTTCAGAAAAAGCAGATCATTCGTTTCAATAATGAGGTCGATAGAAAGCAACTAACATTGATACCGCTTTCTATATACTTTAAAAAACAATGGGTTAAAGTAGAACTTGGATTGTGCAGAGGCTTAAAAAAATATGATAAACGACAGAAAATCGCTAAAGAAGAATCTAGACGTCAGATAGCTCAAGTGAGAAGTCGCCGGGGGATATGAGATTACGTTTTTGCAGCATCTTTGTATTGTTTTTAGCTTCGCTTATAGCAGCTGGGTCTGAAGTCACGTTTTCGATTAAAGGAAAAAGTGAGCCCGTCACGATTTCAACAATCGAAAATGAGAACATTAAACTGATTGCACTTGTTCCGTTGCTTGAGAATCTATCATTTCAATGTAGTTGGGATAAGTTTACAAACAAGCTTTCCTGTAGCCGCCTGAACCAGAAAATCGTTTTTACTCAGGATAGCCGTTTTTTTACACTGAATGCCACGGTTTATCAATTGCCGGGGGAGATTGTCCGCAAGGGAGCTGCACTTTACCTTCCCGTAACCGCCCTTGGCCTTATTTCAAGTCTTACAACAGAATTTACCATTGATGACAAGGTACCAAAAAAGAATGATATTCTTCCAGCCGGGGCAGCATCAAAGTATACCGTATCATCAGCAGTTCTTGAGAAAAAACAAAACGGGACACTGCTTACTCTTGTGCTTACGGACTCTGTACCCTTTGACTGTACTTATTTTTATCCTAATCTGACTATTAACTTTCTTGGCGGAACAGTAAATCCAAAAGCACTGCATCAGAAAGAGCGAGTCGGACTGGCAGATTCACTGTTTGCTTTACAATATAAAAATTCTGCACAGATATCGGTAATCCTGAATCGCGAAATTGAGGAACCGCTTATTGATTACATCCAGGACACAAAAACACTACTTATTGCGTTACGGCAGAAAAAAGTAAAACCAAAACCGGTATCATCCGGGACAGTATCACGCACCGCACTTGCAGGAGGAAACAATCTGCCATCAGGGCTAAAGACGGTTGTACTGGACCCGGGGCATGGTGGAAAAGATCCGGGGGCTATCGGTATAACCGGTGTTAAGGAAAAGGATGTCGTACTGGCAATTACGCTTAAAGTCAGGGATTTACTGAAAAAGAACAGCAAACTGAAGGTGTTGTGTACAAGAGATAAGGATGTTTTCATTCCTCTCAGTGACAGAACAAAGTTTGCTAACGATAATAAGGCTGATTTTTTTATCAGCATTCATGCCGATGCAGTTCCCGGTACAGCCAAAAGAAAGCATACTACAAAAGGGTACAAAATCTATTTTCTATCACAGGCAAAGAATGATGAGGATAAACTTGTTGCAATGCGCGAAAATGCGGTCATTGAACTGGAAGAAAAACCGCAGAATTATACAAGTTTACAAAATGTACTAATTGACCTTGCGGGAAATGAATTCCTGAAAGAGAGTCAGGAATTCTGTATTCTGCTTGATCAAAAATTCGATGCGTCACTTGATAAGAGGATTAATAAGCTTCATCTCGGAGTCGGACAGGCCAATTTCTGGGTCCTCAATGGCGCTTTTATGCCGTCTGTGCTGGTTGAAACAGGCTTTTTGTCAAATTCTGATGAAGAAAAGCTGCTTGCTGACAAGAAATTTCAGGATAAAATTGCTATGGCAATTTATAATGCGGTCATTGGATTTCAGGATATGTACGGGAGTGGGTTATGAGCGACAACAGGCCCATTGGTATACTTGATTCCGGTTTGGGAGGCTTGACAGTCACACGTGAGATATTCCGGTTGATGCCTCATGAAAAAATAATTTATCTTGGTGATAATGCCCGCGCGCCATACGGGCACAGGTCAGAGAATGTAATCAGGAAATATGGTTTACAGTGTGCGAAGTACCTGATTGATCAGGATATTAAAATGTTGATTGTTGCCTGTAACACAATTGCATCAGTGGCTCTTGAACAGATCGAGGAATGTGTCCGCGATTTGCCATCAATCGGGGTTGTTCTTCCCGGAGCCCGTGCAGCAGTGCTTAGAACCGCAGAGAAGAAAATCGGTGTAATCGGTACAAAAGCAACGATTCGGACCGGTGCATATACAAAAGCAATTCAGAGTATTGGCAGTGATATTCGGGTATTCGAACGTGAATCACCACTGTTTGTTCCTCTTGTGGAGGAAGGGTTGCTTGATAGAGATGTTACCCGTAGTGCGGCGCAGCATTACCTTTACGAACTATTGGATCTTGGTGTTGACTGTATGATACTCGGTTGCTCACATTATTCTCTGCTCATGGAAGTTATTCAGGGTACTGTAGGTACAAGAATTCAGTTACTTGACAGCGCTTTGTGGACTGCCAAAGAGGCTCAGGATATCCTGACTGCATTGAAAATTCTTACTGTTTCAAAGGGTGATGGCAAAGCAGAGAGCCGGTTTCTGTTTACTGACAGGATCGATCAAATGGAACGTAAAGTATCCCGTTTTTTGGGTTCACAACTGACATCAGCTGAATATGTCACTATCGGGGATATGTGAACCGGAAAATTTCCGGCTGGGTGTCATGTTATTACATCGAAAAGAATAACATATAATAGAAGGAGTATACAATGTCTGGACATTCCAAGTGGGCAACCATTAAGCGCGCAAAAGGTAAAACTGATGCCGCCAGGGGAAAACTTTTTAACCGTCTTATCCGTGAAATTACCATTGCAGCAAGAATGGGGGGCGGTGATTCAACTTCCAATCCTCGTTTACGTTCTGCAATTTCAAGTGCCCGTGCCGCAAACATGCCTGGTAAAAACGTTGAAAATGCCATTGCAAAAGGTACTGGTCAGCTTGAAGGTGTAACCTATGAAGAAATCCTGTTTGAAGGATATGGACCATCAGGTATTGCTGTCATGGTTGAGACAATGACCGATA
>CAYMGX010000135.1:0-4429 GCA_964390065.1 uncultured Fibrobacter sp.
CGGATATTTCCCGGCCAGCAGTAGTCCATCATGGTGATAGCACTGTCGTGAGTGAGTCCTTTAATTGTTTTTCCGGTTTCCTCATTGAATTTAGCAATAAAATGATCAATCAGTGCCCCTATATCTTCTTTACGTTCGCGAAGAGGGGGAATATGAAGGGGAAATACTTTCAGCCGGTAATACAGGTCTTCCCTGAAAACGCCATCAGCAACCATCTTTCTGAGATCTCTGTGCGTTGCAGTAATTATACGGACATCAGATTTACGGGTAATATTCTCACCCACACGCTCGAATTCCTTCTCCTGAAGAAAACGGAGCAGCTTTACCTGAATAAGTGGAGACAACTCTCCGATTTCATCAAGAAACAGCGTGCTGCCGTCAGCCATCTCAAAACGTCCTGTTTTATCCCTGATAGCACCGGTAAACGAGCCTTTTGCATGTCCGAAAAGTTCACTTTCAAGAAGTGATTCCGGTAGTGCACTGCAGTTCAGTTTTATCATTGGTTTATTGCTGCGTGTACTATTTTCATGAATTGATTGAGCAACCAGTTCTTTTCCCGTGCCGGTTTCTCCGGTGATCAGCACTGATGTATTGGATGCAGCAGCGAGTTCTATCATGTTGTAAAGTTCAAGCATGCGGTGGCTTTTCCCCACAATTTTCCCGAATCCTTCAATCTTCTTTATCTGGTTCTCAAGAACATGAAGCCGGTTTTCTGCAGTTCGCAGAATTGAGATGTCCGTAAATGTTTCTATTGCACCGATAATTGTTCCATTCGGATCTTTAAGTACTTTTGCGTTTTTAAGTACCGGTACTGGTTTACCACTTGTATGAAGTACGGTACATTCTCTGTTTATAATGCTTGTATCTTTAAAAAGCGTGCATGATGGCGGAGGTTCACAAACTGTATTCATAAGTGAACAGCATTTTTCACCGGTTATCTGCTCTTTTGTTTTCCCGGTCATCTCGGTTATTGCGTTATTACAATATTTAATTGTTCCGTCAATGTCGATCAAAATAAGTCCCTCAGAAATAGTCTCGAGTATAGACTCAAGGCACTGAGGGCTGAGTTGATTACCGATAAAACACTGCATGGTTACTCCAGTCAGTTCAATAAGGAACAGTTGCATGTTTGTTGCATTTGCGACGCTGCAACAAAGTGCGAGTGTTGCAATGTGTTGCATATGCAATATACCATCAATGCATATTGTGTTGCAATGTTGATCTGATGAAAAAGTGTTGAATAGCGCAGTGATAAAGTAACACTATGATATTATATAATTTAGTGAGTTATTCTCTGAATGTGACCGCTTGATGAAGTATATTGGCATTAAGATTGCGTTCTCTAATTACAACAAAACAACTGGGTACTAAAAAATAATCTGGAGGAATATATGTCAAACGTAACAAGTGATCTAAGCTTCAAAAAAGATGTTATCGAGTCATCAGAACCTGTACTGGTAGATTTCTGGGCACCGTGGTGTGGTCCATGCAGAATGGTTGGTCCGATTATTGAGAGAGTTGGTGAAAAAGTTGCAGGAAAAGCAAAAGTGTACAAACTTAATGTTGATGAAAATCCTGTTACGTCAAGTCAGTATGGTATTACCGGAATTCCAACAGTAATAGTTTTTAAAAATGGTCAGGTAGTGAGGGAGTTTGTGGGTGTTCAACCTGAACAGGTGTATCTTAATGCACTTTCGGTTTAGAATGAAATATTTTGATTCAGTAAAGTGACGGGTAAGGTACTATGAGAGCGGGACGTTGTTAGCCCGCTCTCTGTAATTATTGAAACATGAAATACAATGACACAAGTGGAGCATAATCATGAAAAAAATATTGGTTGTCGGTGGTGTGGCCGGTGGTGCGAGTTTCTGTGCACGTATGAGGCGTCTTGACGAAAATGCACAAATTATCATGTTTGAAAAGGGTGAATATATATCCTTTGCAAATTGTGGTTTACCCTATCATATTGGTAATGAAATAAAGGATCGTGACAATCTGATCATTCAGTCGCCAGACCGGTTTAATGCACGGTTTGATATTGATATAAGGATCCGCTCGGAAGTCATTGCAGTTGATACATCAAAAAAAATCGTAACCGTCCGCAGTGATGGTCGCACGTATGATGAATCCTATGACTATCTGGTGCTTTCTCCGGGTGCGGAACCATTACGTCCACCAATTCCAGGCATTGAATCTAAAAAAATAGTTACATTAAGAAACATTCCGGATATGGACAGGATAAAGTCGCTCGTTGATTCTAAAAACGTCAAGCACGCAGCAGTCGTGGGGGGCGGGTTTATAGGACTTGAAATGGCCGAAGCACTCCGCCACAGGGACATTGATGTTACACAAATTGAGATGCTTGATCAGGTATTTGCTCCGGCAGATCAGGAAATGGCACAGATTATTCATCAGCATCTTGAACTTAACGGTGTAAGGCTGCTGCTATCAGATGGCGCGTCCGCATTTGTCGAAAAACCGGATGGTACCATTGAAATTCAATTGAAAAGCGGTAAAAATGTTATCGTTGACATTGTGATGTTGGCCATTGGTGTTAAACCCGATACCCAATTTGTCAGGGATGCGGGAATTGCAGTTAACGATCGCGGTGCAATTATTGTTGATAATCACATGAAGACCAGTGCTGAAAATGTATATGCTGCCGGTGATGCCGTCGAGGTAACGGACTTCGTTTCCGGTAATAAGGTCATGGTGCCGCTGGCCGGCCCCGCAAATCGTCAGGCCAGAATAATTGCAGATAATATTGCAGGTACAGGTTCAACGTATAAGAATACACAGGGTACTGCTATTTGCAAGATTTTTGATCTCACTGCAGCCGTAAGCGGTATGAATGAAAAAACAGCACTTAGAAATAATGTTAAATATGTCAAGTCATACACACATTCGGGAAGTCATGCCGGGTATTACCCTGGATCTTTTCCAATGTCAATAAAGATTCTTTTTGCTCCCGATACTGGAAAACTGATCGGTGCACAGGTGATCGGTTCTGATGGAGTTGATAAACGTATCGATATTTTCGCCACTGCGATTCGTCACGGCCTGACCGTTGTTGATTTGACAGAACTGGAGCTTGCATATGCTCCTCCGTATGGTTCTGCAAAGGATGCAATAAATATTGCAGGGTTTACCGCAGAGAATATTTTAAAAGGGCTTACTCCGGTATGGTATGCGGATGAGCTTGAAATGAAGAGAACCGGGGCAATACTTTTGGATGTTCGTACTGCATCAGAGTACGAACAGGGACGCATTGATGGTGCACTGCATATTCCTGTTGACGAGCTAAGAAAACGGATTGGAGAACTTGATAAAAGTAAACCAATACTTGTGTATTGTCAGGTTGGATTGCGTGGGCATGTTGCAACACGCATTCTGATTCAAAACGGATTTAACGCAGTTAATCTCAGTGGTGGGTACAAGACTTTTATGACCTACAAAAAGCACGACAGCGAGGCATCATATCTAAAACCGCTATCGCAGTCGGTGTGTTCATCACCGAGTGGTGAATCTGATAATGTAAAAAAAAAAGTAGTTGATGCCTGCGGTCTTCAGTGTCCGGGGCCGATTATGAAACTTAAAGCGGCAATAGATCAGATGAATGTTGATGAGATTGTTGAGATCAAGGCAACAGAGATGGGTTTTGCCGCCGATATACCGGCGTGGTGTACGCGGACAAATAACTCCCTGTTGTCACTTAACGCGGAGCATGGATATTACATTGCAACAGTAAAGAAGGGCAAAGCGCAGGATGTATGCCGCATTCCGGAGACATCACGGGATAAAAAGACGATGGTTGTATTTTCCAATGATTTTGATAAAATGATGGCTGCGTTTATTATTGCCAACGGAGCGGCATCAACGGGAAGCGAAATCACCATGTTCTTTACATTCTGGGGACTTAACCTTCTACGGAGAGATTACCATGTACCTGTAAAGAAAAATCTCATTGAGAAAATGTTTGGCATGATGATGCCCCGGGGAGCATCAAAGGTAACACTATCAAAGATGCAGATGGGTGGTATGGGAACGCTTATGATCAGGCAGATCATGAAAAAGAAAAATGTGCTGAGTCTTCAGGAATTGATGGCTGCAGCACAGAAGAATAATGTCCGGTTTGTTGCATGCAGTATGTCAATGGATATTATGGGAATTAAGAGAGAGGAACTGATTGACGGTGTTGAAATAGGCGGTGTGGCAACATATCTCGAGAAGGCAGATAACGCAGGGTATAATATCTTTATATGATGTGGGTGATACGGGGGGAGTATTTTGATTCTCTCCTCGTATCATTTTTTTAAGTAGGCTACTCTCGCCAGATTCAATACTCTTATATAGTTTACCAGAAAACTTGTAAAGTAGTATACGTTATAATGGTTAATTCACTACCACTTAAATATTGTTGAAAAATAAA
>CAYMGX010000135.1:4529-7531 GCA_964390065.1 uncultured Fibrobacter sp.
ATAGTAAAAGAAGCTGTCGTCTCAAGTCGAATTGAGGGTACACAAACCAATATTAACGAGGCAATTGCAGATGAAGCAGAGATTGAACCTGAAAAACGTGATGATTGGAACGAGATAAATAACTATATCAATGCACTAAATGCTGCAATTGATCGGCTTAAAGAACTACCATTATCAAACAGACTGATCAGGGAGACGCATAAGATTCTGCTTTCAAAAGGACGTGGTGAGGCGAAAAATCCCGGTGAATTCAGAAATTCACAAAATTGGATTGGGGGTGCCAGTCTTTTGGATGCTGTTTTTGTACCACCTTCACATCATGAGATTAATGAGTTAATGAGTGATCTGGAAGCATTTATTAACAATGATGAGTGTGCTGTACCTCATTTGATAAAAATTGCTATTGTACATTATCAATTTGAAACGATACATCCTTTTCTTGATGGTAATGGAAGAGTCGGGCGGTTGTTGATAACGTTATATCTTGTCTCGAAGGGAATCCTTGAGAAACCACTATTGTATTTGTCTGATTTTTTTGAACGGAACAAGATGATATACTATGATAATTTGTCAATTGTTCGGGAGAAGGGTAATTTGGCACAATGGATACGATTTTTTCTTACGGGTGTTATTCAAATGGCAGAAAAATCAACGAGAACCTTAAAAACTATAACAGATCTGAAATCGTCAATTGAAAAAGAAGTTATTATTAGAATGGGAAAACGTTCAAAAACATCATTAGAATTGTTTCACTATCTTTTTAGAAAACCAATTGTTACCATTAAAGAGACACAACAACTGCTAAATCTGACACATAAATCGGCATCAGATCTTGTCAATGTTTTTGTTGAACATGGTATACTGGTTGAAACAACGGGGTATTCAAGAAACAGAAGCTTTATCTTTGATACCTATGTTAAGTTGTTTCAGGGATAGTGCAGGAGTGAATATCTCCCTGCACTATTAAAAAGATACTACAGATCAACACACTCAACCGACATCTCCTTTACAATACCGCAAATAATATCAAATGCAGCGTTTACTTCCTCGGTGGTGATAATAAGCGCAGGAAAAAGCCTTATCACTACACCATGTTTGAGGTTTAACAGTAGTCCTTTTTCAAGAGCTTTATCAAAGAGGTAGGCTGCATACTCTTTATTTCTGAACTCAATTGCCCACAAAAGCCCTTTCCCTCTGACTGTATTGATAAGAAACGGGTAGTCATTCTTTAATGAAAGTAACCTTTTTTCAAAGAGAGCTCCCTGGGCTTTAACGTTGTCTTCAATGTTATTTTTCTGCATAAACGATATAACCGAGGCTGCCACTGCACAGCCGAGCGGGTTTCCGTTATAGGTACCGCCGTGGTCTCCCATCGCAAGTTTCGCTGCCACTTTGTCATTTACAGCAACCGCTCCAAACGGGAAACCACCGGCAATTCCTTTCGCCATGGTGATCATGTCCGGATTCAAATCATACTCGATTGACATAAAGGCTGGGCCGGTTCTGTAGAATCCGGTCTGGATTTCGTCAATGATAAGGAGTGTTCCGTTGTCCAAACAGCATTTTCTCAGGTACACAAGAAAATCCTTATCGACAATATGTACTCCACCTTCACCAAGAATCGGTTCAATGATAACCGCAGCAGTATCGTTATCAAATTTCTTTATAAAACCGGCATAATCATTAATGTCAAAGAATTCATGATGAGGTACCTGAACATTAAATTTATCCCTTAAAAGCGGCTGCCCTGTGGCTGATGTAGCCGCAAGCGTCCTGCCATGGAAACTCATTGACGCAGAAAGAATTTTATTTTTACCGGTAATTTTTCGCGCAAGTTTCATTGCGGCATCATTTGCTTCCGCACCACTATTGACAAAAAATGCTTTTGTCATTGTTTTGGGAAGAATGGTAATAAGAGCAAGAAGGCATTCTGCCCGTGCAGGCGAGTAGGTAAGACCCGCGTTGGGTCCGTGAATCATCTTTTTACTTTGTGATGTAATCGCATTTACTATCACCGGATGACTATGGCCAAGGCTTGTAACCGCCCATCCTGATGTGAAATCAAGATATTCATCACCGTTTTCCTCATGAACCAGAACCCCGTGCCCCTTTTCAAATGAAAGAGGGATTTTTTCTGTAAAATTAACCATATACTTGTTCTCGATTTCTATTGTGTTCATACTATTATTGCCTTTATGTAAAATTACAAACAATTAAACGGATAATACTCCGTTAACGCTGATGAGTGTTAATGCTCTCAGTGTCGCAAATAATCCGGCAAAAACGATTACAATGTTTTGCCAGCCAGACATGAATACCATGGGATATTCAGATATACAGATTAGTGCAATCTGAACGGTGATCGGGCTGACAGGACGCATGGCTGTAGTGCGTCCTTAACATCTTCTTGTGTAATCATTTTTCTCCTTTTGTTAGCGTTTGCTGACAGGTATAAAACAAAAAAGGACCCGGCCTTTTCAGGGCGGATCCTTTTTAAACGTCTTGTTTTCTATTATTCTAAGTTCAGGATCCACCCAATGTATATAAACAGCGTGCGGCTTTGCGGGCTGCATGGTTGTTCTGTTTAGATATTGGTTTTACCTGTTTTGTGTTCATAATTCAAATATACAACGTTTTTAAATAAATGCAAATAATTTTTTTATGTTTTTTAAACCGGGTTACACCTGCTTAAAAACAATATCAATTGTAAACTATCGCAGTATTGGTTCAAGGATCGCATAAAAAAGTGCCCCGACGAAATAACCGGCAAGTGCAGGAGGGGCAATCCGTTTCATATACCACATAAAATCGATTTTTACAAGCCCCATTGTGGCAACACCGGCTGCAGAACCAATGATTAGAATACTTCCGCCTGTTCCCGCACAGTAGGAGAGGTAACCCCAGAACTGATGATTAACCGGGAACTGGTCAAGAGTGTACATTCCTATTGTTCCGGCGACAAGTGGTACGTTGTCAACTATCGCTGAAAGAAGACCGATTGC
>CAYMGX010000135.1:7631-10986 GCA_964390065.1 uncultured Fibrobacter sp.
ACAGGAACAGAAAGAAGTCCACCCAAACCAAGTATGAGTACTGTGTTGCGTTCCCAGGCTGGTGTTTTTGGGGCTGAGCTGTTCTTTGTTTCAGTTCTGTCAAGATTACCTTTTATCCAGAAGGAAATGATTACTAATGGTACGAGAGCGTTGAAGATACTGGGAATGAATGCCATTTTCATGATTTCAAGTGATGTAATTCGTCCGGCAATCCAGAGCATTGTCGTGGTGACATCACCGATGGTTGTCCAGGCGCCGCCGGCATTTGCTGCAATAACGATCATTGATGCAAACAGCAGTCGTTCCTCTTTCTCCATTTTAAATTTTGACAGCAGGGAAACCATTACTATGGCTGTTGTTAAATTGTCAAGTATTGATGACATAAAGAACGTGATCCAGGTTATTACCCACAATAGCGAACGTTTGGATTTAACCCCGATACGGCTTGTAATAAGATCGAACCCATCGTGTGCATCAATGAGTTCTACTATGGTCATCGCACCGAGCAGGAAGAAAAGTATTCCCGAAAAATCGCCGACATGTTCAAGAAGTTGCCGGGTGATCTCATGCTTATCCGGTGATGCAAGAACATAGACAGTCCAGCAGAGTACACCGGTGAGTAGTGCTGTAGCGGTTTTATTGACTTTTATGTAGTGTTCAAGGGCAATCGCAAAATAACCGATAACAAATATTGTTACAATCAGAGTTGTCATGATTTTAATTCCTTAAGTGTAAATAGTTGACAAAGTAAAAAATGCTACAAAAACGTACCTGCATGTATATGCCGGTATACAGATGTCGTTGATGTGCATTGATCAGGTTGTATTGTAGTATGTTAAGGAATCAAATTAGCAGGACTTTTGTAAGAACCTTATTACTGCGGTTAGGGCATATATATCTGCAGAAGAGGGTTGCAGCAGTTTCTGAATCAATCAGATTTGGAAGTATCGATGAAATTGTTGCCGGATGTTTAACTGTTTGTGTAGTAAACGGATCATAATAGAGGGGTATCAGAAATAGTGATGTATCAACGGTTTGTGATGACTTTTCAAGAAAAGAAACTTCCACTGATGAATGTATTACCCGGGTAGTCGAAGGCGTATCCAGCGGGGACTTGTCAATACGGCTGATCAATAAAACAAAAAGGAGTGACAGGAGTACTTTACAGGTTTTTTTAAAAAGACGATCATCATCATCATCATGCATACGATTACTCTCTGAAAAAAATGATGGCCTATAAATTACCTTTTGCATCATCAAAAAACCAGCACTATTCATAGATTGCTGGACACTATCTTGTTGTTATCATATGAAATTGGTTTGTATCTGGTGGAAAATTAATGATATACTATTGCTTATAACCATAATCAAGTCTGGTTACTGCAATTTAATAGACAAACTGTTTTCCTTTTTATATTTTACGTCCGTATTTGAAAAACATCTGTATGATGATTCAGGTACACTGGTAGATAAAAATTATGCCCGACAGTCATTTAGAAAGCAACGTTGAAAAAAGCTCTGGAAAACAGGCTCTCAGGTTCTCTTTAGTACTTGCATCACTGGGTGTTGTTTTTGGTGATATCGGTACAAGTCCGCTTTATGCACTTCGTGAATGTTTTAGTGGAAATCACGCGATTCCGATACTGCGGGATAATATTCTTGGCTGCGTATCTCTCATTTTCTGGCTGATATTTCTCATTGTTTGTATAAAATATGTTGCACTGCTGATGAAAGCTGACAACAAGGGTGAGGGCGGAATAATGGCGCTTATGGCGCTTATTGACAGAATCAGTCCTGTGGCAAAAAAGTATACAGTTCTGATCTCCCTTTGTGGAATTATTGGTGCTGCCCTTTTATGTAGTGATGCAGTCCTGACACCGGTTGTTTCAGTATTAAGTGCTGTTGAGGGTCTTAAGGTTATTGAGCCGGTATTTGAGCGTTTTGTTGTTCCGATTTCAGTAATTGTTCTCATTTCGTTGTTTATTATACAATCCAAGGGAACTGTTAAAGTCGGTATGTTGTTCGGGCCGATAATTCTGGTCTGGTTTCTTACGATTGGTGTAATTGGTATTCTTACAATATTCAGGAATTTTGAGATTCTTTTCGCACTTAATCCATATTATGCGGTAAAAATGCTGATCAATAATCCTCACAACGCTTTGATGATTATCGGTACTGCTATATTATCGGTTACAGGTGCAGAAGTTTTGTATGCTGATATGGGACATTTTGGCAAAAGACCAATTCAGACAGGATGGTTTGCAATAGTTTTTCCATCTCTGGTACTCAATTACATGGGACAAGGTGCGTTCCTTTTGTCTGGAGCCGAAACTGCGGATAATATCTTTTTCCGTATAGCTCCATCGTGGTTTGTTTTTCCACTTGTTATTATAGCAACACTGGCAACCGCGATCGCATCACAAGCCGTTATCACCGGGATATTTTCACTTCTGCGCCAGGCTGTACAGCTTGGATTTTGGCCGCGTTTACGAATTATTCATACATCTGCACACACAATAGGACAGGTTTTTATTCCGTCTGCAAACTGGTTACTCTGTAGTGCAACGGTACTGCTGGTGGTTGTGTTTCAGAAGTCATCAAGTTTTGCAAGTGCATATGGAATTGCAGTTACTGCCACCATGCTTCTTACTACAATTATGGCAATTTTTGTTGCCCGGCAAATATGGAAAGCTCCGAAACCGCTAATACTCTTTGTATGGGTGTTCTTTGTGATACTTAATGCAGTACTTTTTGCTGCAACTATGACCAAAGTGGTTGCTGGTGGCTGGGTTGTTATTACATTTGCTGCAATCTTGTCGTCGCTGATGTACACCTGGGTGGTTGGTAGAAAGATGCTGGGGCGCAGATTCGCGTCAGAAGCAGTTCCCTTGAATCTGTTTATTGCTGATATTGTAAATCTTAAACCGATACGGGTAAAAGGTATCGCAGTATTTCTTTCCGCAAATGTCGGTGGAACTCCCCGTCCACTTTTACATAACTATAAACACAATAAGGTGATTCACGAAACAACGATCATCGTAAACATTCAAAACGTTGATGTTCCAACGGTATCACGCCGCGATAGAGCTGAAGTGACAGATCATGGGTATGGCATTATTCAGGTGTTGTTGAAGTTCGGTTTTATGGAGACACCTGATGTGCCCCGGATTCTTTCAAAAATCTCACTGCCGGTACATTTTGACCAGATGCAGGTTACCTATTTTCTTGGTAAGGAGCGTCTGGTTGTATCAAGAAAAAAATCCATGTTTATCTGGCAGAAACACGTTTTTCGTTATCTCGCACATAATTCACTTGACGCAACAACGTTCTTTGGGCTCCCATCAAACCGTGTTGT
>CAYMGX010000136.1:0-10878 GCA_964390065.1 uncultured Fibrobacter sp.
TAAGTGTAGCCCCTTTTGTCAATACTTTTCTGTCCTTAACAGAAACTAAATATATCGTCCCTATGGGACTCGGATTGTTTTTGTTACCATGCATTCTATAAATATTTGATCCCGATGGGATCGGAAAAAATCAGATTTTTGTTATTTACGTACAATACCTATTGACATATGAATTTTTTAGCAGTTAATTTTCCATTAATGAAATAGATTATGCTGGTTGATAAGAAGGTAACAATCGACCCACAAATTTCCCGGAAGAGCCAAATATTATAATGCTAAATTACCATTCTGACATCAGACAATTCCTCTTTTGCCGCAGTATACAGTTTCCTGTCAGAAATGAGGACTATGTCCGGTTTTACGATTATCGCTGAGGCTAATTGTATCCCGTCAAGAACCTTTAATTGATGTCTGCGGATGACTCTGATTGATTTTTGTAAAAGATTGTCTTCAAATTTAATAATTCCAAAATAATTTAAATCATAGTTGAACTCTTTTTCAATCCAGAGAGCATCCTGTTCGGCAATTGTTTTGTCGCGTAATCTGCGTTCTATTATTGAGTGTACTTCAAGCTCAGTAATCGGTGCGAGAATTATTTCCGATATGGATTCAAGATGTTGGTCAAACTCTTCAGAACCGGATTCTTTGACATATTTTTTAAACAATGTCGATGTATCAATGAATGCTCTCAATCATTCTCCCGTGCTTTTTGAACTGATTCTGAAAAAGTTTCGCCTGCAATAACTCTCTTTGTAAGTGCACGTTTCCAACCGGGATACCTGATATCAGGATTATGAGGTACAATATCGGCGACAGGTTTATTTCTTTCCAGAATAGTTACACATTCACCAGATTTTACTTCTTTAAGATAACTTGAAAAATTATGCATCAAATCCCGAATATTTACTTCTTTCATACACACTCCTTTGAACTGTATACATCAAGTTTAATAAATGTTAGACAAAAAGTCAAACATTTGTTGCGATTAGGTTAAAAATCAAAAGAATAGGGTTGTTTATTTAAAAAACGGTATGTACTGGCAGCTATGACCGAGTCAGATCATTCCGCTGCGAGGTGTTTTTTATACATTGATTTCAGATTGAGGTGGCGCGGTTGGGGGCACGATAATACCTGTTTTTTTACGCCTGAATACCCAGAAATGACTGAAGAAAAAGTTGAGAAGTGATCCGAGTGCAATACCAATGATGTTTGATATCTGATACTGTATATGAAACAATTCGGTGAGAAGGATAAGTGATCCATAGTTGACAACGAAAGCGGTGAATGCTGATGCAAGATGAAATTTAACAAACCTTTTTGACAAGTTGCGATTACTGGTTGCTTTGTTATCTGACCATGTCCATAATGAATTCCAGATAAAGTTGTTTATAATTGCTAACTCAATAGCAAGGAGGGATGATATCCGGTAATCAAGTCCACACTGCTCAGTAAGCAAGTAAAGAATTCCGGTGTTGACAATAACTCCTGAGAAACCGACTGAGCCAAATTTAAAAGCACGCAGTATCGTTTGTTTGAATATCGAAGAGCAATTACTCAGACGTTTCATTGTCCAACCGGTGCTTTGCATACTTCAGTTTAAGATCGTGAAGAAGATAGGTATCACCGTCGGGGCGCATTCCAGCCTTGAACAATGTGTCCATCATTTCGAGCTGTTCCACCGTTTTTGCAAGTTTTTTCATGTCGCGGATAAATACTTCAGCAAGTTCTCTTCTGACCGCAGTATCAGTTTCTGATTTGTTAATAAGCCTGATTCCATATGGTCCGTAAAGCTGTTTGAATACGGTTTCATGGACTCGAAAATCTTTGTCAGTCTGCACCTTGATAAGTGTATGTTCAACAGCGTACCAGATGGTTCTTGATAGAAGGGTTATAAGAATCCAGCTCCACCAGGTATGGAAAATAAAGAACCAGCACAGGGCACCTGAAAGAATTGATACAAGTATTCTATAAAAAGAAAAGATGAACATTTTTATTTACTTTTAAGCAAATTACTGATCGCAGCGGCAATTAATTTTGCGGCTTCTTCACTCATCACCTGCCGTTTGATACCATTTTTCAGATCTTTTTTACGGAGAAAACTGGCAACGTGAGGATTAACCGTCCGGGGTGATACGTCATCCGGTTGTACCTGAGCATTTTTCTGAAGTGCATTTTTCTTTGCAAGTCTTTCAGCAGCCTCTTTAAGAGGCAATCCACTTTTAAAGGGATTTTTTTTTGCCCTTCGGTATCCATCAGGAGTCAGGTATTGAGGCTTTTCATACATAGGTTACACTCTGAATTCCCGTTCTATCATTTCTGTAATAAACCGGTCAATTGATACCGGATAAAACTTGAATCGAGGACTGAAAATCAAGGCTGTGCGTGTATTTTCCTCTAAAAGAAGCTGATCAAGAATCCGGTTGCAATGATCCTGTGCATTTTCTTCAAAGTGGTTAATGTGAAAGTGTTCATTTTTAACCTTAAGATTTTTCCGTCCGGTATATCCGAAAGAAAAAAGCCGCCCTTCGATCTGCTTATCAAATGTTTCAGGATCGAAAACATCACCAAACGAATCACCGAGCATACCCGGAGAGATAATAAACTTTGGTGATACGTTTATCTTACCATTGATCTCAATCGTATGGGAAGCATTTTCATCATCGGGGGATACCAGAATATATGCTAAATCATGATACCCCGAAACAATACCACTAATCGGTTTTCTGAGTATATCCGTTTTCTGGTATACTTCCTGCATTTCTTCATTTAATTTGTAGTTTTCCATAGGTCTGTTAAAATAATACTTTTTTTTAAGTTTTATAAGAAATAAATTGTCCCGTGTTGGCGATACGATTAAAATCAGGAACAATTTTATGAACTGAATGATGTTTGAAAAAGAAAATCTGTCTTTGTCCCTGAATTTTTATCTGTTATCAGGAATTAAATCTATATTTGAAATGCAACGGTTAATTGTAATTGATCTGGAAATCCGGAAGATTGAATGTTTGATTATCGGGTTATCCACTGACCGGTATGAGTTTTGTAATGTCCAGGCAACGGGATGATACGTAGATGCGATATTTAACTATTTTAATTCTTGCAGGCGTTTTCTGTACTGCTTTCGCGAAGGTCTATTCTCTTGGCGAAATTGTTGGAATTACGGTTAAGAATTCAAGATCAATCAAGATTATTGAACAGGAGATGTATAAAAGTGAGGCTGAGGTTCAGGCTGTATACGGTCAGTCCTTTCCTCGTGTATCGTTACAGATGAACCTGAGTCACAATTTCAGCAAGGCTGATTATGGTTTTGCACTAACAGGTAATGAGTTTGTTGACAATTTGTTAAAATCCATTTCATCCACGATTGAACCAAAACAGAGCAGCGGACAGATTGGATTGACACTTGATCAACCGCTCTTTGCACAGGGGAAAGTCTATTATGGTTTAAAACTTGCAAAGAAAAACAGAGTTATTCTGAATTGTAAACTTCAGGAGGAGAAGCTCAGGGTCAGGGGCATTGTTGTAAAACAATATTTCAATGCGCTGATGCATAACAGAAATTACCAGATTGCAAATGAGTCGGTGATTATTGCCCGTGAGGCGCATCGGGTTGTAACGGCCCGTCAATCAGTTGGAACATCAAGCGAGTTTGATACACTTTCCTCACGGCTGTATCTCAAGAATGCCGAGCTGGCATTGACAAAAACAGAGATTGAACGTCGGAGCGCGTACAAGACACTTCTGACAACCAGTGGAATCGCGGAAGCGCTGTCATCTTTCGGTCTCATTGATTCTGTACCGCTACGCGAATATACACTTGACCTTGATCAGACGCTCGATCTTGTTAAAAAGGATAATCTCACACTGGTACAATTAAGCGGTTATGGTGAGGTATTTGATTACAGGATAAAACTTGCGCAGACTGAGTATCTTCCGGGAATTTTCGCAGGAATTATGCTTGGCAGAAACGGGCAGCTCAACGGTTATTCCGAAATCGATAATATCCGGTGGGTTGACAGCAGAATAGTTCATGCAGGAGTGAAATGGGACATCTTTTCCGGAACTATCCGCAATCAACGATTAAGTCAGGCCCGTATCGACAGAACAATATTTGATTTGAATGAAAAACAGGCAATTGATACCATGATTCTTGCTGCTCGTAATGCCTATGATTTTGTTACCATGAGTAAAGAACAACTGGTCCTTGCGGGGGAGGCTGTAATGCTGGCGGAGAAGGCGTTATCGCTTGCAAAAATTTCGTATGATGCCGGCAGTAAGATTTATCTTGATTTACAAAATGCAGAGCTTGAGCTTCATAAGGCAAAAATGGCTGAGAACAATGCCCGGTATACCTATTTTACCGCTGTTGTTGATCTGCAGATTCTTACCGGTACATTGCAGTTTTAAATCAATCTGACATGTGGCAGATTATATACAATCGCCATTTACTACAATACAAAAATGGGAAAACAGATTATGGTTATTCGTGATATACATGATATAAAGTGGGATACATGGCAACCAAAGGAGCGGGCGGTGCTTTGCTTTATCAGGGATAGCGGACGTGTAATACTGATTCATAAAAAGCGGGGACTTGGTAAAGGCAAGGTAAATGCACCAGGGGGCAGGATTGAACCTGGAGAAACAACGGAATTCGCTGCTGTGAGAGAAACACAGGAAGAGATTGGCTTGACACCATCAGAGCTCGAAATGCGCGGAGAACTTTTTTTTATCTTTACCGATGGCTATTCGCTTCATGGTACAGTGTTCTTTGCAAATAAGTTCACCGGCACGCCGCAAGAAACTGATGAGGCTGATCCGTTCTGGTGTGATATTGATAAGATACCATACGACAATATGTGGGCTGATGACCGGTTATGGCTCCCGCTTGCACTTGATGGGAAATATTTCAAGGGATATTTTATTTTCGAAGATGACAAAATGCTAAGCCATAAGATAGTAACGAGTGACAAGTGACAAGTGACTGAGAAGCCCTACGGGCTTCGAACATTCCCAACTGGTCACGTGTCACGTGTCATATGTCACTTCTTCTAAAGATTATACTTGTTTTTTAAATACAGTTCAAGGCCGGTCCGCTCGTCTGCAGTAAGAAGCCGGTTATAGATTATCACCTCTGCAATATCGCCAAACCATGGTAAAACCATTGTACCATTGCCGGTAAGACAATTTCCGAGTGTAAGGAAGCTCTGATTATACGCTGGTATATTTTTTAATGTGTCAATCTGATTGTCAAGACTGACTACGACATCTATTGATGGGCCAGAGATACCTGTTGTACTGTAACTTAAAATATTCCATTGCTTTTGTGGCAGTGCTAATTTTGACCGCTTGTTAGCGATTATTCCCTGGTATGATGGTTTGGAATACACCGCCAGTTTTCCATCACGGCTTATTCCAAATCCGGTGTATGCTGTTCCAGGGACAGCTCCAAAAGAATTATCGCCATTTTCACAAGAAGACAACAGGGTAAGATACTCACTGCCGATTGTAGTTGAGTCGTATCGTGCAAGGACATAAACAGTCAGCGTATCATTAAAGAGTGTTCCTTCAGTGGTGTTGGCAAGATAGTCATTTTTGCTGTTAAAGTTTACAGATAAATAATTGTTGATTGCATTTTCCTTTGTGTAAATAGCAGAGCCGGTAAAGAAATTGTTGAAACTGAAAGGATAATTGCCGCTGCCGGTCCAGGATTCAATTTGAGCACCCTTGTTAGCGAAATAGGAAAAACCGCTTTGTGTAAACCAACTGTAAAGTCCTGAAAAGTAATTTGGAGATCGCCCGTATATTATAGGAATAATCACCGTATCACTGGTCTTTGACATATCAAAAATTATTACAGACAAGGTATCGGTAAGTTTGTTGGACAAGGGGGATAATTTAATTGAAAATGTATCACCGGCAATCGGAAAGGTTGATTTTTGAGCATTTAGGGTTATTGTCAGTATATGCTTTTCGGTCCGGGGATCATCATTATCGATGATTTTAAAAGCGACTATTTCCGTATCAGATGGATTTGACAATAGTATGGAATTTCCCTGATATAATGTTGCATCGGTTGACCATTGAAGTCGTACTTTATCGTTATTCGGCCGAAGAATGGTTATACTTCTGTAAAGTGTGTCGCTGAATTTGAGTGAATCTTCTGTAATAAGCTGCAGTTCGATTATCCCGGTATCACTTTCTGTCGGTTTCCAGCGTACAGTTGAATCACGTGACATGTCAAGAATTGAAATGTTTCTGTTGATTATTCTCGCAGTATAATTAAATGGTCGATTACCGGTGTGTTCGATTGTCTTTATGATAAAATCGAGAGAATCTTTTCCGGCTTCGAGAAATAATGGAATTTCTGACGAATCACTGATTGTGATCACAGGAAACATTGCAGCCGGATCAATAATTGCAAACTGATAGTATCCCCTGACAGACTTAAAACCATCCTTGATCTGAAACGAGAGTTCATCAGTAATGTCGGTAGCATCCGGAATCCATGTAATTACACCATTGTTGTCAATGTGCATTGATTCCGGTTGTCCGGACACGGTAAATGTTATTGCATCATTGTCTGCATCATACCACTTGATTGTATCAGAGTATTTTTGCCCGATAAATACTACATAAGGGATCGTTTTGTTCATTGAATAGATGGGAGGGGCATTCTTTATTAATAACAATGTGTCAAGTTTTGAGTTCCCTCTGACATCAATAACGTTGACAAACAAATTGTTGACCTTGTGCTGAAGTGACCGTAACGTATATACGGCTCTGTAGGCATTTTCAGGCATTATAATAGTATCCTGTCTGGTATCGGATCTGAAAATTACTCGTTGAATTCCACTCCCTGCATCAAAAGCATTAATAACTATACGGGCAGAATCTTTTTCTGTGTAATAAATATCATTGTCTACCAGTTGCGTATCGATCTCAATGGATGTAATGACCGGGGTGGTGGTGTCCTCAATGTTTTTTGAGTAATATATCGGAACAAACGCTGAATCAAGAATATAGTCATTTGTATCCAGAGCCCGTATTCTGAATGAATTCGTTCCTTCAGAAAGGGAAAGCATCGTATTCCACTGACCATAACCCCTGATTACTGTATCCTTGACAGGGTTATCGTTCAGAATAAACTCAACATTGACAAAATGGTTGTCAGAATTTTCAATAGTTCCGTATACACTGATCGCATTACGTGCTGTTAACAATTCATTGCCGGAAAAACTTTCTATTTTAATGGATGTCACACCCCGGCGTACTGCAGATTTGTCAAATTCAATTGCGAAAGTCTCTGTGGTATCATTGCCAAATGCGCTATTGTCAATAGCATAGACGGTCATATAAATCGGGTTTTCAGGAGTGTAAAGATGAATATTTTTAACTATTTTTGTATATACATTCAAACGTTTAAAATCAGGTGGCTGGTCATTAATTGTTACATTACCGACAGCCTGATTTCCTCTATCGGTAACCCGTACCATAAAGCTGAAAATGGAATCTGAGGTTTTTATCCTTTTAGTTACCGGATTAAAATGTTCATTCATACAGAGTATTACAGGTGGTGTTGTATCGATAAACGTATACTTAAATGTAACTTTGGGTGACTGGTATAATGAATCACTGATCCAGAATGTTCCATCAGATTCTATGTTGTTGACAGATGTTATTGACGTACGGACTGTTGTATAGGGAGACTGAATTAATTGTCCTCCGGTACCGAATTCCCAATTATACATAATGCCGTTCTTATCACCGGCACCTCTGGCTGCAAGAGTCAATGTGTCTGCAAGCGCATGTTCAGGAATATCGGGTTGGAATAGCTGATTCCTGGCAAGTAAAGAGATTTCCTGTATTTGTCTATCATTATTCGCACGATAGGTAATAATCTCAATTGTCTGTTTACCCGTATCATAGAATGAAACAGGAAAAATATAATAGTCACTTGTGGGTTGTATAACCACCAGGCGGTTCCATAAACGGTTTTTTTCAATGCGTATGGAAAAAGAATCAATGAGCTCACAGACTGTTGCGGCGACGGTCAGCGTTTCTGTAGAAAAAACAGATGCACTGTCATGACCACTGTCATTAAAAGTTGATCTTTCGGCAATGTAGTGTATTTTAGCATTCGAATGATCTGAAAACGGGCTTTCAGTGTGTGTACAAAGAAGTATAAGTGGAATCGTAATGATAAAGAAAACGAATTTTTTCATAGTTGTACCCGCAGTTTTTAGAAAGTAAATGTCCATGTAAAGAAAGCCAGACCACTTAACAGGACCAGAGAACTGCCTCCTGTAAACCATTTATCATTATTTACTTTTTTGTTATATTTTGTCCAGTCAGTACCCGTATGTGAATTAAGATTGACAAAATCTGTTTTGCTCAGACGTTGCAGTTTTTTGGAATCGTCGTTTAATTCTATCGCATAGTAGATGCTACCTGCGGCACCGCCAAGCATAAGTGTTGTTCCGAGTATCCGGAATATTGTTCGCTTTTTAGCAATCGGATCACTGAACAGATTTATGGTTTTTCCTAATATATCATAATTGTCGAGGGTATAGGTAAAAACTGTATCCGTCAATGGATATTCCTGCTGATCAATCGTTATGACACTTTTTCCATTGTCAATAACAGTAAGCGGATCCAGTCGGATGAACTTGCTTTCTGATGTAATACAATACACCGAATAGGCAATGGCTACATGTGTTAATTGTGTCCCCATAGAATTGAACGTCATATAAATTCCGTCCCAGTCAAATGGATTGGCTTCTCTTGCTGCTGCCGGATTATAACGGCGGTCGTATTCTGATGTAAAAATGATTGGCTTCTCAGGAGTACCCCGTGCAATCAGGCGTCCACGAATATGTATACCAGTGAAATTTCTGAAAAGAAGTACTGCTCCAGGTTCAATTGTTACAGTTCTGTCCGGCGGAACCTCAATATTGGAGGTAACGATATAGGGATGTTCGCTGTACCGGATCAGAGATGGCAGCGCTCCGATCAGCGTATCAGACCAAATTGGTTTGCTGGAATTAGATTTTTGTGCGTACACCAAAGATGAAATACAGAAAAATAAAAGAAAATATGACATTTTCTTCATTTTTACCCCTTAATTGCACGATATTTCTCACTGATCCTCGAGATTTCCTCGTCGGCCTTTTTAAAGTAATCGTGTGATGGATCCAGGCGTAACTCACGTTTCACATTATACCATGCTTCGAGTGCCGTTTTCCATGTATTTTCATCCGGGTAATTATCAAACCGTTTCGATTTCACAAGTGCTGAATAGTAGAGAATCCTATTTGATGCCTGCTCCAATGTAATGATCTCACGCGGCGAAGTTGAAGCAGATTCAAGGAATTGCTCTGCAGATTCAAGATTGTTTCTGTCAAGCATTACACGTGCTTTGGCAATTAAAATTTCTGCTTCACGTGATGTATTGGAAAGAATAAAAATTGTGAACTGTTTATAATCTGTAAACTCAAGATACCTTGCTTTGAGTACCTGTGCCCGCAGTGTCTGCATCGTTGTCGCATCAAGGTTACTCAATAATGATGCTGCCTCAGTATAGTTTTTTGCCTGAAGTTCTTTGAGGATAATCAACAGGATATCTTTAGTGTCATATTTTGTCTTTAATTGATCTACGTTTGTATCCTTATACGGTTTCGCAGTACTGCTTACCGCAGCTTCTGTGACTGGTGCGGACGGATTGTTACTTGTTTGTGGCTGTTTTATTTGCGGCTGTTTTACACGAGACTGTTCCGGTGTTTTTGCCACAACCTTTACCGGATTTGAAATTGTTTGTGTATCCTTTGCCGTATTAGTGACTTGTACAATCAATTTCAATGAATCTGCCTTTTTTCGAGCCAGCGAATCCGCAACTTTTGATGCCTGCATCATCTCAGCCTGTTTCTTTTTTGCATTTGACGAGATTATAATCAGTGAGTATAACAATGCAAAACAGATAAGTATGACTGCTACATGTGTTTTTCTGATTCTTAAATTTACAACGTTTTTTTTTGGAATATTTTTTTCCCGAATGGATTGAGTCATGAAATCACTGACAACTGCTTCAGGTTTCTGAGTGCATACCCTGTCATAAATACTATTGAGTTCATCCTGAAGGGTTGTGGAGTTCTGGGGACGGCGGCTCCTGTCGTAATTCATGCAATGATCAATAAGTTCGATCAGACCATGCGGGGCTTTTAGTACGTATGAATCAAGTGACTTATATCGGTTTTTGGTTTTATCAGCAAGCAGTTTTGTTATGTTGTTCTCCGGGAACGCAAGATGACCGCAAATCATTTCGTAGAGGCAGATGCCGAAAGAATAGATATCGGTAGTGATATCCAGGTCTTGGCTTTCAAGCTGTTCGGGTGAGAGATACTGCAACGTTCCGATTATTGCCCCGTCAACGGTGTGAAATGATGTCGAAGTCGGACGTGCAATACCAAAATCCATCAGCTTAACGGTACCATCCTTACAAACCATAATATTGCCGGGTTTCAAATCCCGGTGAATAATCCCATGATAGGTATTGTTATAAAGGACATATTCATGGTTATGTGCATATTCAAGAGCCCGGGCTACCATGATTCCGATAGCGAGGGTAACCGGCACCGGTAATGCGCCTTTGAGGTGGATAAGCTGTTCAAGTGTAAAACCATCAGCTTTTTCCATTTCGATGTAGGGGAGGCCATTCCAGTTACCAACACCATGAATTTCTACAATATTAGGATGATGCAGTTTTGCAGTTATCTTAATCTCAGTCTGGAACCGTTCCCGTGTTTCGATATTACAGTTTGGATGCAGCAATTTAACGGCCCGATGTACCTCAAGCTGAGGATTCCATATCTCATAAACGCT
>CAYMGX010000137.1:0-10794 GCA_964390065.1 uncultured Fibrobacter sp.
AAAAATATGTACACAATTTGTGTACATACTTAAAAAGATTTAAGACATCTGTACTACAATAACACAGAGTATTCAATACTGTCGGTTAAGCACTTTAATCAGACTGATTATAGAATTAATAAAAAAAAGAGGGGATTGGTTATGTGATACATTTTAAGTTAACAATGGCTGCGGTTGATTCAACCGTAGCCACTTTTTAAAAATTCCTGTTTTTATATCACTTTACTAGTGTCAGCAGACCAATTCTGTAAGGAAGGTTTTCATAAGCACCACCAGATCCTGGAGCCATTCCCTGGTAGAGTAACTGAAGATTACATGGGTCTATGATCTGCTCCTGATTTGGATTATCACGCAGAAGCTCTCCATGGCTGACATCGTCGCTCCAGTCAGTTACACCAGCAGGAAATGTCACGTTGTTTTTACCGGCAAACGGTGTGTTCGTGCCGACTTTGTAATCCTGCCATGCCCCTTCGATACCAGTAGAGGTCCAGGCACTGTAAACACGTCCGGTACCTCCCATACCTTCTACAAGGTGCAGATAGGTATTATCGGTTCCCTTAACTTTAAAGTGACAGCTACCTTCGAAGATGACGCTTTTATCTCCGGACTTAACTACGACAGGTGAACTGAATCCATTTGGAAAGTTTGCAACTGTGGTTTTACAACGGTATACCTTGCCATCATCACCGGTGAAGAACAGATAGAAGTTGGTAGCATCGGCAATAGGAAAGTAGTCGATAGGAAGCGATGGTAAACCAGAAATGCCAAATTGTTTTGGAGAAACCCATGATGTCGGGTCGTCAGGAGTGGTGCTGGTGGAGTACGCCGGAGGTTGCTGCTGCCATATCAGGTACCAGATCTTCTTTGGTTCGAAGTAAAACAGTTCCGGAGCGCACTTGTAACCACTGAAACCCGGGACTTGATCCATGAAAAATGGTGTTTGCGCTGCAGCCTGAGAAAAATCGGCGAACTTTATAAATTGCATGCTCCAGGTTGAGTTTGTTTTGTTGTAGATAGTACAATAGATTAGCCAGTTACCATTATATTTCTGGATTGTGGGATCTTTAACCGAAGCCATATTGTGCTTGCTGTCGGGTTTAATATTAACCAGAATACCGGATGATGTCCATTTAGGATTTGTTGGAAGTGCACAGTTCTGGGTTGAAACCGGTGTCATTGCAACAGAAAGATTAGTCACGGTTTCCGATGCCATAGTAATACTTGTGTCACGAAAATCTGTTTTCTTGAAAACAAGTGTCGGATTTGCCATCGCTGCTGCAGTAACCTGATTTACAGATTGTGATGCACCCGATGATGGTCCGATGTGAAGTCCATCAGATGTCCATGCGAGCGAATGAATAGTTGTTGCATTTGCCTGCTTTACCTGAAGATATGCTGCGGTATGACTCAGTATTGATGGCAACTGGAGTTTGGCTGACTTATCGGTAGTAGTCACCTTTGATGACCATAATGAACGCCCGCTGCAGTTGAATATCGCGAGTTCAATTAAACCATTCTGTGGAACAGTAATGAAAAGATCATTGTTATTTACTTTTAATGTGTATGTGCTTGTTACAATCGAATGATTCTTTATAACACCGACAGTACTTTCAAGTTTGAAATTGCCGCTTGCATCAGTTGTTGTTGAGTATTTTGTCGAGTCCTTTACCGTAACCGCAACCCCTGACAATGCGGCACCACCTGATTGGTTCTTTACAGTTCCGGATACAGACCAGCTGTAAACATTCATGCTTGCAGCAAGCATTACAGCACACGCCGTAAGTACATGATTATTACTTCGTCTATACAGTTTTGTGTTCATTAGAATTCCTCCTCTGGCAATAAATAGTATCTAAAAATCAAATGTCCTGCTTTTGCGCCTCTATAACGTAGTAATATAGCCCAAATTATTTAAATGACTGGAAATGTTGGTACCAAGCATTAAAAAAAAGTACACATTTAGTGTACAGACGGATTTGCTGTGAACAATATCTGCACTACCATGTTGCATCACATACAACGTGATACTGCAAATATTGCTTATTTCATATTTCTTTAATAATCAATACAATATGAAATCTATACTTGACCAGTGGATAACACTGCATCATACGCATAATAGAATACCCGCTTAAGTGGTACTATACAGATACAAATATAATTAAGGTTGAAACGAGTACTTTTTGTGTACAATAAAGATTGAACAATGTTTAGTAACGATTATTGTAACTTTCACACATTCACCTGAAATCTCGCCCCCTTAAATCCACCACAGTGGGACTTTGAAAATGGAAACAGGGCTAGTTTAACTATTGTTCTTCAAGTCCCCCTGCGGGGGCGAGTATTAAGGGGGCAAGTATTGAATTTGAACAGTATAGGAGTGTTATCGTTAGAAGTTACAGTCAGGGAAATGAAAACCAGTATCAAAACGGGGGAACGTCCCCCGTTTTGATACTGGTGCAAAGAGTTACTTTGTCAGAAGAACTTTTGAAACATGCTTTGTATTATTGCTTATGATTTTAACGATATAATAACCATTCGGCATTGTTGAAAGATCAAAACTCTTTGAATACAACTCTCCAGCTCTGGCAACAAATGAATTTGTTGTAACGGATGCTCCATTTAAATTGTAGACTCCCATGGAAACAGTTCCATTATCCTGTGCCTGGAATTCTGTTTTAATAACTGAATTACTGCAATCAACTTTTACCTTTTTAAATTGATTTAATTTTCCAGTTTCTGATACGTCAGTCCCTTCATCACTCACAAATCTGTACCAGTTGAGTCTATAGGGTTCACCGGAACCTTTGAAAACAAGATACAGATCATTGACCCCTTTACAATTTTCTACTTTAGAGCTGAATGTTTTCCATGTTGTCCATCCACCAGTACCGCTAATATCACAGGTGCCTACAAGTGTGCCATCTTTTTTCCCTAATCGTAGCTCTATAGAACCTCCCGATGAACCGCTGGCAGCTCTTGCTTCGAATTTAACGGCTCCATTGCTACCAAAATCGACTCCTTTTATGCGGATATTATCATTCTCAGCGATCTGGGTTACCATCATGCCACCCTCACTGCATACTGCAGTCTTGATTCCGGACTGTAGATTGATTGTTTCTGCCTGGATTGTATCATAGGGATTGAGATTTTTTATCTGTTGTACACCGGTTGTTACTGTTGTTTTGTTCATTTGTGTACCATCGCTGCTGTAGGTCACCAGGTCAACACTGACATTTCTTTTGTACACCTGGTCGGATAATCTTCTGTCATGGTAGAAAATATACCACTTATCCTTGTATTCAACAATTGACGCATGGTTGTTGTTACCCTTATTGATATCCCGTCCATTTAGCGCTGGATTATCAAGAACAGATCCCTTAAAAGTAAAGCTTGGCATCGGACTGCTGCCTGTCATATAGGCTATCTGTGCATTAGGCGGGCCCTTGAAATCATTTGAATAGCTGAAAAAATAGGTATTCTTGTATTTATGCATAAATGCAGCTTCAAATGACCGGGGTGCCTCGATTGTTACTGCAGTACCATTAACAGAGATCATGTCATCATTAAGCTTGATCACTCGTAAATTAGCTCCCGGAGTCGAACCGCCACCGCCAAAATAAAGATATGCCTTCCCATCTGTGTCAACAAATGCTGCAGGATCAAATAACCATTCGACATTGCAATTAGGCATACTTTTGTTTATCAATGCTTTTCCGATAGGATCTTTAAATGGTCCTTCCGGCCTGTCTGCAACAGCAACACCGATTTGAGAACCACCATCAGGAAAATAGAGGTATACCTTATTATTTTTTACAACAGCACCCGGTGCATAAGCCTGTCTGCACCAACTTGCATCGCGGGGGACTTCAAATACCTCACCATGATCTGTCCAGTTTGCCATGTCATCTGACGAAACAAGAGTATAGTTAATAATATTAAAACCATCACTGGGATTATTATCATCATTCGAGCAAAACACATAAACCCTGTCATTATAGACAATTGCATTAGGGTCTGCGGTGTACTTTTGAGATATAATAGGGTTATCAGCATATACGATAAAAACCGAACTCATACAAGTAATTAAAAGCGGAACCAAAAACCTGTTCATACTACCTCCATTTTTTTGTCTAACCATTTTCCTCTCACTCTTTCCATTCTTATTTTAACTGTTGATTTATTCATTAACCGATTTTTTCATGTTTGATGTTTTAAAAGATTGAAATTGCAATTTTTTTGAAAAGAATGACTTTACCGAACCGGTGCAGTTTTGAGCTCATTAGAATTTTTCCCCCCCCGTAAATAAAAGTAGTATTTGAAAATTTAAAATTCTGCTATTGGCCTATTTGCCATATTAATATAGTCCAAACAATTCAAATGAATGGATATGAAAGTAGTAAGCATCAAAAAAAAAGTACACAATAAGTGTACAGTTGTTTTGATGGTTGAAATTGATTGAAATACCATATAGTATTCCATATTGCAGAAGTAAATGAGGTACTGTGCACTCTGGTATTTAATGATATCAATTTCCATAGTCGCTATAATAAGTTTTAAGGTAAAAAATATGGCATTAGCTGCTTTTTCCACTTATATTTAGCAGTGGTAATACTGCAACATACTCCAGTCGTATATTTTTTTTGACAAAAAGTGCTGTAGTTATTTAAGCAAAAGTACCTGTAAATACCACCGTTATATGAAGAAGCGAATGATGTATCAGTAATTCGTAAGTTCTGAACGGATTTTGTTTCGAATCGGAATGTTTTTTCAAACGGTCCCGGCAATAAACTATTGTAAAGCACAAAGGAACTACATGAAATATTTACCGTTGTTACTAACCATCATTGTTGTATCGTATTTTAAAAGTCATGCGATTGACACAACAACAATAATCTACAATGACTTCAGTAATCTGACATCCTGGCAGCTCAATGGTAATGCCAAAGGCGCCACAAGTACAGAATCGGAAAAAGTTCTTCGGCTGACACCTGACAAGATATCACAGAGTGGCAGCGCATTTATTAAAAATCCCATAAATCTGGTTAGTGATAAAGGGTTTATGGCATCATTCAGCGCTTATTTTTCATTCAGAATGTCAAATACCGGTGGATTGGATGAAGGTGATGGTGCAGGTGCTGATGGTATTGTGTTTGTTATCCAGACTGTTGCCAATAATGTCGGATCGGTTGGTGGCGGACTCGGATATCGCGGATTAAAAAATAGTATTGGAATTGAATTTGATACATGGAACAATGCAGATTCATCCGATGATCCTGACCATAACCATGTTGGTGTTGACACAAACGGAATAACCCAATCTATAAAAACATTTTCAGAAACAACACTTTTTAACAACGGAAAAGTATGGTATGCCTGGATTGACTATGATGGAGATAATCAGCTTCTTGAGGTGCGTTACGATTCAATTAATAACCGGCCGACCGATCCAAAAATCTCCCAAACTATTAATATTCCATCACTGCTTGTAAAAGAAAATGTCTACGTCGGTTTTACAAGTGCAACCGGATCATCCTATAATACACACGATATCCTTTCATTTAATTTTGTAAATAAATTTCAGCCGTATCTATATTCGATTTCGCTTTCAGCACGTCCTGATACAATTGTCAATGTTAAAGACAGTGTAACGCTTATTGCAACAGTTCGTGATATGAGCAACACGATTCAACCGGATTCATCAAATAAGGCACAGTGGCGAATAATTAATGATGGTGGAAATCCATTGTCAATATTGAAAAATAATTCCGGTTCAGAAGTAACACTGGTGCCTGAGGTGGCAGGATCGGTAATAGCAATCGAAAGCAAAGCTATCGTTTATGGACGAACACTTGTTGATACAATTATAATTCATGTTAAGGATCATCAAACGTTTACGCTTGATATTATTGCACTACCGGATACGATTATCAAATCACATGATACAGTCCTTTTGAAAGCAGTAGTTCTTGATAGTAAGAATAATCAGGTGCCCGATAGTGCCGACAAAACGGTATGGACAGTAATTGACAACAATGGCAATCCTGATACTATCCTGAAAGGTACTTCAGGCGCACAGGTGAAATGTGTTCCTGAAATTGCATTTACCACTGTGTCAATTGAGGCATCAGTTGTGATCAATACTATCAGTTTAAAAGATACAATCAGGATATATGTACGGGCTGGTGATCCATACAGGTTATCGATAGAGAAAAGACCTTTTTCAAAGCAAGACGAGATCAATATTGACACTGTTGCATTAACAAGCGAAATAAACAATGATTCTGTATTTGCAGTTGTTCGTGACAGATGGGGTGCACTCTGCAGCGTTTCAGATTCCATATTGACAAATTGGAATGTTGTTTCAGGGCAGCAGGTTGCCAGGGTAACAGGTATTGAAAACCGTAAATATATCGGATACCTTGAGCGCATGGGTTCAGCCGGGTATGCTGTGGTTGAAGTGTCAAAGGGGCAGCTTATCAAGGATAGCGTTGTTGTAAGGGTGAGCAGTGCTCCGTTTCTGCTAAGAGCCGTATATATAGCTCCAGGTAACGGCAATGCAAAGAAAACAATGAAACTGTACTTTTCTGAGGATGTCAATTGTTCAATACTGGGTAATAATCTTCCTGTAACTACATTAGCGTATAAAAACTCTTCCGGACAGATGACAAAAAATGTTCTTGATGGAGCTTCTTATCAGTCTGCTGTATCGGAGGTGTTTGCAAAAGAGATAGTGGTACTGCTCACTGATGCTGCGAATCTTATCGTACCGGATAAAGACAGTATTGCGATTACAGGCGGAACAGTAAATTCTCAAGGTATGGGGCCGGATACTCAATTTCCTGTATTTGTACCTGTAGAAATTCAGGGTGGATTTATCACCATTACTGCATCATCAAATCCATTTATTATCAGACAGGCAATTTCAACAGTAGTTCCAGCGCAAGTATTGTCGTATTACAGTAATGTCTTAAAAAACAGTAACACTAACGGTAACGGTGTAATTGTCGCAGTCCATTCGTCAGTTCCTCTAAAACAATCCGGAGAACATTATGGTGTTGCAACTATTTACGATGCACTCGGAAACATTGTCTGCAAGAGTCTAAAACTCAGTGTTGCCAATATGTCAACAAAAACAGATTATGGTATTTACTGGAATGGCATGAATCAACATGGACGCATTGTTGGTCAGGGAACCTATCTGGTACGGGTTGCAGTAGTTGACATAAAGGGATTTGAGAGTGTTTTGAATTTAAAAATTGGTGTGATTGATCGTGATAGCAAAGAGTGATAGTCGCAATGTGAAGTCAAGACAATGATCTGCCTTGACGCTTTCGCGAACGGGCCTCACCCCCCGGCCCCCTCTCCATTAAGCATGGAGAGGGGGAGAGTATATACCGTTTGAGTGTGCTAATGTCGGCTCAAAGACGCTGCTTCTCCCTCGCAGGAGGAGTGTCTAATTGTTTCAAAATCAAAACGATAATACCATCTTACAGGGATGTTCGGCTGCCTTGACCAGGGTGGCTGAGTAAACTGTACTACAGCGTTACCGCAAATCTCCGTACTTAACAGGATTCTTTATTCACCTCAAATGCAATGTTTTGTTTATATTATGAGCTATAAGTGTGGTTTTGTTGTTTCCGTGAAAGGAAAAAAAGTGAGTAACGTAGACAGGATTGGATATGCTCTGCATTTATGGGCTATATCGTTTATTTTCATAGTGTCATCTACCGTTTCAGGCGCAGATTTTGTGAAAGGAGCCGATATCAGTTGGGTTCCAGGACAAGAGGCAAATGGAATTATATTCAAGGATTCCAGTGGTAAACAACGGGATATCATAGATATCCTGAAAAATGATTATCAGATAAACACAATCAGACTGCGTGTATTTGTTAACCCGTCAAATGACTGGGGTAACGGCATGTGTGATATTGCATCAACGGTCGGTATGGCTAAGCGGGTGAAAACCGCAGGGATGCAACTGATGTTAAGTCTTCACTATTCTGACTCCTGGGCTGATCCCAGTAAACAGAATCCACCTGCCGCCTGGAAAAATTATACCGTTACACAGCTTGAGACTGCAGTGTATTCGCATACAAAAGAGGTTATGGAAGCACTTTCCAAAGAAGGAATTTATCCGTTATATGTTCAAATCGGTAATGAAACCAACAACGGAATGTTATGGGAAAACGGAAAAGCTTCAACAGCCACAGGTATGAGCAATTATGCCCGTTTTGTAACAGCAGGCAACAAAGCGGTAAAAGAGATTTCATCATCAACACAAACAGTTGTTCATGTTTCAAACGGTTTTGACAACTCATTATTCAGTTGGAATATTGGCGGCCTTATCACTAATGGTGCCAAATTCGATGTTATCGGAATGTCAGCCTATCCGGAATATGCACCAAATACGACTGTTGATGATTGGGCTGATTTCAATAGTAAAGTTTTTTCAAATGTTGCATCCATGATTTCCACCTATAAAAAACCGGTCATTTTGTCAGAGACCGGAATGCATTACACTGCTCAAAAACAATGTCAAAATATGCTCTCCGATATGATCGTAAAACTTAGAGCAATCAAAAACAATATGGGATTAGGTGTTCTTTACTGGGAACCACAGGCTGGCCCGGGATATAACAGAGGGTATAATTTAGGGGCCTGGGATGCAAACGGTCGGCCAACTCAGGCTCTTAAAGGATTCATTGAAAATAAAACATCCATACAACAGTCCCGGACTTTTTACTCGTCAGAAGAAAGAGTAACTACTGATATTTTTCACATTAGCTCAAACGCAAGCGTTACTCTTTATCAACTTGATGGAAGATCTGTATATAAAGGTCCTGGCACTGATAACATCAGAAATTTCATACCCGGTAACGGTGTGTATTTCCTAAATATCAATCGAAGCGGCTTAAGCACAAAATACAGCATTGTTGCAAAGTGAACATCAGTTGACATCAATTTTATTATGGTTTTTAGTGTATGAATTTACTTAGATATTTGGCAAATGCAGTTCGCGTCGATTCAAATGCAAATTGATCCATAGGAATTTTATCACGCTCAAACCATTGGTATTCAGCAATTTCACTGTTGGGTTTGAGTGCGGGTACAGTGTCGAATGTACAAATAAAAATTGCATCTGTGGTAAAGTAGGTGACCTTTTCATACTTGTAAATATTGGGAAATGATCCAAAATAGGTCATATTTGGAAGATCCACATCAAGTTCCTCTTTTACTTCGCGGAGCAGCGCATCCTCAGTTGATTCCTTGTAATTGACAAACCCGCCAGGTACATCAAGCATGCCTTTTTTAGGTTCGTGACCACGTTTAACAAGCAGGATGCCTTGTGGCGAAACGATTATTGCACCGGTTGCACTTGCTACGTTGTGGAAATAATAGTAATTGCAGGCAACACATTTCATCCCGTTATTTTCATGAACAAGAATATCTGAAGAACCACACTTCGGGCAATACCTGAAATTTGTATATTGAAGCATTTATGTTACTCCTGAATGAAATTAGCAATAGTGATACACGGAAAATAGTTCCTGCCACAAAACAGTTGAATCGTGGTTTGTTTTTTCATTAACTTACAACACAATAACGATTGTAAAAAAGTTACGTCAGCGTCATTTAAAATGGTATTTTTACAGTAACAATTGGTTTAATGCAACAAAGATGGGATATCAATGAGTAAGCGTGTAATGGTTGCGATGAGCGGTGGAGTTGATTCATCGGTGGCAGCAGTATTATTAAAAAGACAGGGATATGAGGTAGTAGGGGTGACCATGTGCCTCGGTATAGCTGATACGGATGGGACTGCGAGCTGCTGCGGTGTGGATGCCACCAGAGACGCACGTATTGTATGTGACAAACTTGATATGCCTCATTATGTGCTTCAATTTTCCGAACATCTTTACAATAACGTAATCAGTAATTTTATTGATGAATACCGGGCAGGCAGAACGCCAAATCCATGCGTCCGATGTAACCAGTTTTTAAAATTTGGCATGCTTTATAATTACGCCAGGTCGCTTAATTATGATTATATCGCTACGGGGCATTATTGCGGAATTGCAGAGATTGACAATAAGCGATATTTGCGAAAACATGGAGATTCAAAAAAAGATCAGACGTATTTTCTATACAGTATTCCATCCGAAAGTGTTGAACACATTCTTTTCCCACTACAGGATATAGACAAAACAGACGTTCGTAGAATTGCTGCAGAAGAGAAATTGATCGTTGCGCAAAAAGCGGAAAGCATGGAAATTTGTTTCATTCCCGACAATGATTACCGGGGATTTCTCAAAAAGCATAATGTCCAGACAGTTCCCGGTGATTTTATAGATATAGCAAACGGTAAAAAATTAGGTACTCACACCGGTATTCCCAACTATACTATCGGGCAGCGTAAGGGACTGGGTATTGCGGGCGGTAAACCGCTGTATGTTGTTAAACTTGACACTACAAACAATACTGTTATCCTTGGTGAAAAAAAGGATCTTCAGCGACGTTCATTAACAGCACGATCGCTAAATATGTTTATGAATGAGCCTTTACCGCAAAATTTAACTGCGAAGGTTCGGTATTCGCAAGACCTGATACCCTGCACCGCGAAAATCTGCGGGGATGAGCTTCATGTCGCATTTGACTGTGATGTTGAAGCGATCACGGCCGGTCAATCAGTGGTGCTTTACAGCGGGGATATTGTCGTCGGTGGAGGTATTATTGATGAGTAGTGGTAATTATATATCTACCATTGAAACGCCAGTGATCGTTTGTATGTAA
>CAYMGX010000138.1:0-10540 GCA_964390065.1 uncultured Fibrobacter sp.
GACCTCTGAATCCGGCGAAATCCAATAAACACCTGCCAAAGTGACAGAGTTATATAAATGACGTACTCTTCATAGTAATAGCAAATACCTGTTGAAAGTATTAACACTGTTAATTATATTAACAGTGTTAATACTGTAATTCATTTCAATCAGGAGGTTATATGAAAGAAGTACATGAAGAGCGGGTTAAGGGGTATTTTATTGCTGCAGCAAAAGATCTGATCCGGGGTGAGGGGCTGGAAGTAGTAAGTGCCCGCAATGTTGCCGAAAGAGCAGGGTACTCATATGCGACGCTATATAATTATTTCCATGATATCAGAGATCTGATTTTTAGTTGTGTCGAGGATTTTCTTGATGAGTGCAGAGTTTTTGTTCAGAATTATTCATCAAAAGCGCCAGCAGGAAAAGAGCATCTGATTTCAGTTGTGAGTGGATATTGTAATTTTTTCATTCAGTATCCCGGAATCTTTGATCTGCTGTTTCACCAGAAGATTTCAGCCATTACAACTGCGCAGTCAAAGACAGGAAAGATTATTGATTTTCTGCCTGAATTGACATCAAGTGACTGGCACATAATTTTTGGAGGGCGTAGCACGGATACGATCTCTGATACTCAGAATGCGTATGTGTATGCAATTCATGGTCTTCTTCTGCTGTATCTCAATAATCGTCAGGTGATGGAGTACGGTCAGGTGATGGAAAAAGTGCAAAAATTAACTGAGTGTGCAATACGTGATTGTTGAGTTCAAAACCGTGAATGTTTAGGGGAAGAAAGATTGGAGGCGGCACCCAGATTTGAACTGGGGATGAAAGTTTTGCAGACTTCTGCCTTACCACTTGGCTATGCCGCCTTAATTTTCAAAAAGAATGGGTTTCCTTATTGAAAGGAAACCCAGAATTTTTTAAAGCGAGAGACGAGATTTGAACTCGCGACAGCTACCTTGGCAAGGTAGAGCTCTACCACTGAGCTACTCTCGCAATTGGAAGATAAATATAAACCATTGCGATTGTTGAGTCAATAAAAAAATTACATTTTTATATAAAACATGGAAAAAAGAGAGGGGAAATCAGATAGAAGGTACCTTGTAAATGAAAAAGTATGTTTTATGATAAATAAAACAAAATATCATTATTACGTTTTCTTGCCACTTGCCATTCCAGACGCGAAAATTGTTACGCGATTTCGGCCGTGTTCTTTAGAATGATAGAGCGCTTTATCAGCAGAATCAATAAGTTGAGGTTGATTTGCTGCCAGTGATGGAAATGCGGCGATACCGATACTTACGGTAACACGCAACTGGCGGCCATTGGAATCAATTACATGGTTCTCGATTGTTGAACGAATCCTTTCAGCAATAATCAGTGCCCCCTGTTCATTGGACTCCGGTACGATTACCGTAAATTCCTCACCGCCATAACGGGCAGCGATATCGTTTGTCCTGAGTGACTTACGGATACATTTTGAAATTTCTTTCAGAACAAGATCACCAACCGGATGTCCATAGGTATCGTTGAATGACTTGAAATGATCAATATCCATTAATAGTAACGCGACAGAGCTGCCATAACGACGTGTACGCTCAATTTCTTTACTCAGCAGTTCCTGGAAGTGACGGTGATTATTGAGTTCAGTCAGGCCGTCGGTGGTAGCAAGTTTTTCCATTCGCTGATAGAGAAGTGCACGTGCAAATGCAACCTGTGCATTTTCGATCAATGTTTTAAAGATTTGCACAATATCTTCAAAATAAACATCTGGCCGGTCACTTTCAATTGAGTAAAGACCCCGGCATCTTCCTTCATCGTCAAGAATCGGAAAAATCAGAAGTGAACGTACTATAAGCGTCTGAGGTTCATTTGGAACAAAACGGTAATACTTCGATACATATCCCTGATAATCGGGAATATGGACTGGCGTACGTTTTTTAAACGCATAGGAATAGATTCCTGAATTAATAGGGAATTCAGTTCCTTCCGGGATATCAGGGCTTACTCCGTTGATCTTGATAATTTTACCCATTCTCTTTTCGTCATCAAACAGAATCGCCATCTGACGTGTGCAGTGGGCAACTGAAGGACCGGTATGAAGCATCACATCAAAAACATCAGAGAGATTTAATGATGTTGTCAACAGGTGGCTTGCTTCATAAAAAATCTGAAATGTCCGTGCAGCCTGCTCCTGTAAAATACGCATTCTGGCATTTGTGATAAGGGCAGCAGCAAGTGAGGAAAACCGCTTGAGGATATCCTTGTCCTGATCATGAAAGGCATTTTTATCCAGACTGTCAAGTACAAGCGCGCCAAGCAGTTCGCTTTGTTCAGAAACTACAGGAACTGCAAGAATGGAGTTTACTTCCTGAGGAGAATTATAGTAATTGATACCGGAATTATAGAACGACAGATCCCCGCTCATAAAAATCTTTTTATCAGCAAGCTGTCCGATTATTCCATTTCCGGCTGCAATTGCAATACCTTTGTTGATACTGATACTCTTGGAATGGAACGAGTTAAGAATGAAAGACTGTGTTGTTGTATCATAAGTAAATCCAAGCGTTGAGTAGGCCTTGAAATTTCTTCGCATAAAGTAAACAACACTCGCAAGAAGATCATCAACGTTGCCGATGCTGCTTTTAAGTTCTGACTGAAATTCTCCTCCTGCAGCAGCTACCTGACTTTTTGGTATTTGAGTTGTATCTGTTCGCGCCGGTGTATTCTGAGTATCACTTTGTTTTATGGGAGTTTTAGGCTTTTCCGAAGCGGCTATTCTAAGATAGCTGGAAGAAATAACTGATGGAAAAATGCCGCTGATAATCAGGTAAACAATGGATAGTATATTTTTTTCGTAGTACTGCATAATAATGTTTACGGTGTCGAACAGTGTACCGTTAATGGCTTTGGTAACGATAGGATGAAAAAACTCACCAAGTATAAAAACAAATAACGGTGGTATCCAGGCTCTATTAACACCAATAAGTGCTATGGCGATAACGACAATAAAGTAAAGAACCGGAAAATCGGCTATAATTGCCCCGGGTACTACAGGAAAAAGGTGATTTGATGCAAATGCGACTGCACCGATTCCAAGCGCCTGGTAGGGATGAAGTCTGTTGCTGATATCTTTAAGAACAGAAAACAAGGCGAATATGAGTAACAGAAAAACAATTCCAGTAGCAATTTCATGAATAAACGGTGTAGTGGCTGCGATAGTTTCTAAAAAACCGCAAAGCGTAACAATTATTAATGTAACAAATAGAATTGACTCTGTTAAAGGCAAAAAATTCATTTTCATTGAAAATCCCGTGCTCGCATGATCTACTTTATAAAGAATGATACCAGTACTAAAACTTATTTTCTAATTCTATAACATAATGAATAAAAAAGCAAAGTTTTCCGGACGGGCACGACAGTTTTTTTACTCTGTTCTTGGAAGTACCAGAACAAAATCGATTATTTCGCTCTATTACAGGAAAAAATTCAGGAAAAAATTTTTCAGTTTTCCTGTGGATCCACAGTCAATAGAAAGTGTTCTTGTAGTGCTTCCTGAGAGTTCACTTGAGATTTTGTATCAGTTGAAAAATATTCTCTCTTTAATGGCGATTTTCACTAAAGCGAAGGTGACCGCACTCTGTCCTGATACGGGCGTAGCACTTTTAAAAATGATTCCGGAACTTGAGATAGTAGAGTATCCAACAGATGATCCCGACCGGTTCATCGTGTTCAGTTTTTTTAAACGTCAATTTAAAAACAACGTTGATGTATGTATTCTGCTCGACAAGGCTCCTGACATCGCGAAAGTTTCATTTGTGGTTTCGACAAATGCGCCAATTCGGGCAGGGTATAAGGATACTGTTGATTTTCCATTTCTCAACCTGAAAGTCGGTGCGAATCCTGATGATCACTATCTGCCTCAAAGAAATTGTATAATGGCTCAAAAGTTTGGGAAAGGATTCAAAACAATAAAGTTCAGCGTATCCAAAAATCTCATCGATGAAGTTGAATGTACTCTTAAAGAACAACGAATCTCTTATGATGGAGGATTAATTGGCGTTGATGCGCTCTTTTTTCTTGAAAAATATGGTCAGCAGTGGTTTCTTAAGCTGGTGGCGCAGATAAAAAAAGAATTTTCCGCAAATATGTATGGTTATCTTTCCCGTGAACCATCACAAAAGGAAGCTGCTTTTTTCACTGGTGAGGGAATCCGGTGTATACCTCCGCTTGTTGAATCGCGACTTGCAGCACTTGTCACTAAATCAACATTGATTGTATCATCAAACTCCGTTTTTTATGGTCTCGGGGCAATGTTTGGAATCAAAGCTATAGGGTTCTTTAATAGTGCTGATTACAAAATTTTCTGTCCGGGCACACAAAAAGTGCAAGGTGTTGTTTACGATGGACAAACTGATGAACAGTGTCTGCTTGAATTGTGTACCCTGATGAAAAACATGATGGAAACGACCACACATCATAAAAAATAAACTGCTGTATTTCCGCACACTGTTGAGACAATCCAGCCAGAAGTGATTGCTCTTCCACAAGTTAAGTTATAACTTCGTTCTTGTTTTTAATGTTCTTACAATTATCCTGAATTCCGCGGTTGAGCGTGAGTGATATGCACAAGATGTTGTTACAGATTGTTTTGCAAAAAGCGCAGGCATACTCGGTGCAGTATGGTGAGCATTTATGCAATGCAAGATGTGACAATAGCTTGCGCAGAGCATCACGATTCAATTGCGGATTTTAGGATTATAGCTATTTGTTTAAAAACTAATACGTTACAAGAAAGTCGCGATTGTATTCAAGTATAGTTGTGTAAACTGTTGTGCTGTTCGGAGTAAAAAAATTAAAAAAAGGTATAGTTGCATTTTACATAAATGATATAATGTAGTGTTGGCTGTTGTTGAGTGGCAGATTGTAATGGCTTAACTCAGGAAAATCCTAAAACTTTTATCTGATAGTTCAATGGGAAGCAGGTTCATTTCCCTGACAATTGTGGAAGCTTGGTATGTTTGAAAAGTTACAAAAAAAAATAGCCCTGCAAATCACAAAGATAACAATATGGTACAACGCCTGGAAGGAAGCCCGGGAAATTGTAAGGGCGTATAATCATGATGATTCGATTAAAATCAAGTATAACAGATTTATTCAGATCCATTTACGAGAAATAAAGCTTGGTATTGTCTGGGTGATTATACTCGGATTGCTTTCAACAGGTACTGTTGTTACATTGGATTATCTAAAGAAAACTGAACCTCAGCGAAAAGCTGCATCACTTGTTAAAAAAGAGAATGCCCGGAAACAAAAGGAGACTTTACAGGCAAAGAATGCTGAGCTGAAGCGTAAACTTGATTCAGTAAAAAATGTTGAAGCGGTTAAAAAACAGGAAGCGATTCAAAAGGTACTTGCCGCCCAAAAAATCGAGGATAGTATACAAAGAGATAACGAGGAGAAGCACAGGAATAGGCAAAAACTTTTAGCGCAGGCTATTAATGACAGTATCAGAAATGCACAGATGCAGAAAAATGGTATTGATAATGCTGTAACACAGAGTTCAGATACTATTGTAAGCAGCGACTCTGGTGAACGTTCTGAAATGGTTGTTGCGAAAAAAAAAGAGTCTTTTTTTGACAACGTGAAGAAGTTTTTTAAAACAAAGAATTACAAGCCGGAAAGAAAAGCAATTGTACGTAATTCGGCTGGTATTGAAACAATTTCAAAAGGTACTAATGTGGCAGCGATCAATTATCCAAATACATCGGTTACAGCAGCTGATACTCCTGTTGTTAAAAGGATGATGCAACCATCGTTGTACAAGACATCATTTAGAGCTGATTATTCAATTCTTGTTGCAAATAAGGCACAAAAAAAATTATATATTGTAAAGCAAGTCGGCGGAATGGAATGGAAGGTGGAGAAAGAGTATCCTGTTACCATCGGTGCAGGATTGAGTGGCCCCAAGCTTTCAGAAGGTGATAAGCGTACGCCGGAAGGTATATATTTCATACTTCTTAAAAAAATAAAAAGTGAATTGAATGAAATTTATGGCCCTCTTGCGTATGTTTTAAATTATCCTAATGATGATGACAGGAAGGAAGGTAGAACCGGTCAGGGTATCTGGATTCATGGAACAAAAGGTGACGGGGATCCTGTACCGACAAAAGGATGTATATCATTGAAGAACTCAATGATGCTTGATATACAAAACTATATTGCTGACGGGAAGGGGACACCTGTTGTAATAGTAAATGATTCTGTAAATGAAGACCCACTGATACATATTAAATTTGATTCAATCAATGCAAAACGTAAGGAAATTCTTGCTGCTCAGGAAGTGTTGTTTGCAGAAGTAAATACATTCCTTGATACGTGGGTGACAGCATGGGAATCAAGAGATATAGACCAGTATGCACAATTCTATTCAGAAAAGAATTTTAACAGCCAGGGTGTTAAGTGGAATAGCTGGAAAGAGAAAAAAATTCAGACGTTCACGATGTATGCAACCATTGATGTTGCTATTGAAAAAGTTAAACTCACGGATTGGACTGAAAACAGTATAGAAATCAAGTTTTTGCAAAATTACAGATCTGATCAGAAATTTTTTGAAAATGGTAAAAAACTGTTACTTGTGAAGGATAGTCTTTCCTGGAAAATTACCCGGGAAACTACAATCCCTAAAGAGGAGATCCTTTTATGATTTTTTCATCGAGGAAAAAGGATGGCGAGCAGGAGAATGTGAATCTTGAAGAGAACATGAATCAGTTTCAGGATCTCCTGAGAAGCGCTTTGAATGAAAAAGCAGAGCTGCACTCTCTATTGGCGTCAATGCAGAATGAACGTTTGCAAACGCAATCAGACAGACAGTGCGTTGAGGATCTCAAAAAAAATATTGAGATACTTCGCGCAGATTATTCTGTTGTAAAAAATGATGTCACAGAAATTACTTCGGGGGTGGAAAAAGTATCGGAAGCAGTTTCCGAGACTGCGCTGCTGGAGTCAAGAATGAAACGCATGGAAGAGATGCTGCTTCACTTGACGCAAAACGAAAATTATGTGGAGCAGTTGGCTGTTAAAGTAGATGAGGTTATGAAACGGCTTGAGGAAGGCGAAAGTGGATCGTTACGTAAAAGCCTTGAATCTGTTGATGAAATCGAAACACGTCAGAAAAAATTGCAGGAAACATTTGATAAATTCGAATCACGTTTTAATTCATCAGCGGAAACTTTTACAAAAACACAATCAGAAATCAATGATGCAATCATTAATACAGAACGACTGATGGAAAATCTGGGAGAACTTGAAAAGGAAGTTGACAGGTTTAAGCTTATTAAAGAAAAAATTGACAATTTAAATGTTCTGTCTGCGCATGTCGATGCGAAAGTAAAGTCACTTGAAAACCAGCAGGTTGTCATTTTGCGGGCAAATCAGAATATTGCAACACTCAAAACGACTCTTGCAAGCATGGAGCTTGATCTGAAGCACCTGACTGCAAAACAGATAGTTATCGACAAGGCAATGTCAAACATTGCGACAATCGACACACGCCTTGAGGCAAGCGTTACGCAGATTAATGAAATAAAAAGGCTTGAGCATGAAGGTGCGCAGTTGATCAGGAAGGTCGAAGAGATCAAGGAGCTTGAGGCACGTTTTGACAATCAGTTGCTTGACTTTCAAAGAAAGAGCAAGCATATCGATGCTGTCAATGAAAAAGTGCATGAGCTTAACAATACTGCAAAACATGCTGAAGCGGTACATAATACACTGCTTAAACAGCAGCAGTTTATCGAAAATACGAGAAATCAGGTCATGGAATATGAGAAGTTTGCAGACAAAATCCGTGTAAAGATCGAAGAGGTTTCTCAGGAATGGCAGGCAGTTGATAATTTGAATAATCGTATAAAAGGTGTCGAATTAAAGATTGTGGAATCTGAAAGCCGGGTTGATGCAATTCAGCAGAAAGAAAAGCAGTTCGAAAACTTTGAAAATCGTATGGATCAATTTAAACTGCTTATTGAGGAAACCTGTCAGAAAGAGGAACAGGTCATATCACACAGAGCAGAGGTTGAAGCAACCAATAAAGATGTGGAAAAGTTTTTTGTTACAATAAGTGAACTTGACGATAAGATAAGAGGGCTCAGTCAGCATCAACAGGATATTGAATCTATTTCTGTAAGTATTGATCAGTTGAAAGTGCTGTCGGATGTTACAAATGAACGCATAAAAAGCACCGAGGAAAAAGCGCGTATTATTGGTGAAGTACAACTTAAGATTGAAGACCTCGGGAAAATGGTAGATGAAATTGATGAACGGATAGCGACGCAGTTGCAGCGGAAGGCGATGATTGACAAAACAGAGAAACGGCTCGATCAGCTCAATTATCTCCTCGGTGATATCAATATGAAAATTCAGAGTCTTGGAAAAGATCAGAAGATTGTTGATGACATTACTGAGCAGCTTTCTGCAATATCGGTACAGTCACTTGAAGCGAAAAATATGATGGCCCGTCTGTCAGAAGAACGCCAGGCTCTGCTTCAGGAGGAAACAAAGATCGTTACGCTGCGTGAGGAACTTGATGACCTGTTCAAAACCGGGCGTAAAAATCTTGAGTCGTTTATGGAAGAGACAATCGGGACTCAGAAAACCGTTGAGGAATATAAGGGTAAATTTGATCAGATAATTGATGAAATTAATGACAAAATCAGAACTATTGACCAGTACAAAGTTGAAATCAACAAAACGGAAAAACAGTTCGCTGAAGTCGAGAAACATCTTGAACATCTACGCGTTGAAATGGAACAGATCAATCGGAGGACAACCAAAATTGATACCATTGATACACGGCTTGTCAATGTTGACATGGTTGTTTCCGATATGGAAAACAAGATCGACGCTATTGACAAAGGAAAAGATGTCGTTGTTGCCACGCAGAAGAAGATTGATGGGCTCAATGATTCCATCGAGCGTGCCTCACAACAGATTGATGTAATCAATACACGGGCAAAGGAAATTGAAAAGGTCGGGCATCAGGTTGAAGATATGATGAATATGACCGATATGATTGAAAAGCGCATCCGGGAACTTGCCCGCGAAAAACAGCTCATTAAAGAAGCTGAAAGCCGTATTTCAAGTCTCAGTATTCTTATGGAGGATATTAAGGCATCAATGGTTAATCTTACCAATGAACAGCAGCAGATTCAGAAGGTTGTCGAAAAAACATCAGAACTGCAGTTTCTGCTTGGAGAAGTTGAGTCAAAGATACGGCAATTCAAGCAGGAAAAAGAACAGCTGTAAGACCAGCCTCACGCATCGAAATAAAACGGCCGGAGAAATCGATTTCTTCCGGTCGTTTTCCCATCTATAATGTAATAATTTGAAATTAAAGTGCCTGGACTATCATTGTGAGCATTGCAAAAATTATTTTCGGTTTAGTAATTCAGCGATTACTGTCAGTGCAGTTGGTTTAGATACAAGAGTATTTGATACCGAATAAAAAGTTGCTGTTGTTACAAAATCGTTGAAATGTAATGATCATTATGTAAAACAATCCGGAAAGTGAATTTCCAGATTGACGGAATACTTTTTTGCGCAAAATATATACACAGGTTACAATAAATAACACAGTACGAAAGGGTAGACAATGGCTACAGATAAGGTAACGTCGATTATTCTTGCAGGAGGTCAGGGAACCCGTTTGCATCCTCTTACCGATGCACGTTCAAAGCCGGCTGTTCCGATCGGTGGAAAATTCAGGCTTATTGATATTCCCATCAGTAACTGTCTGCATCATGGTATTCGATCAATCTGGGTTCTTACACAATTTGCTTCAGAATCACTGCATCGTCACATTTTCCAGTCGTATAGAATGGATTCGTTTTCAAGTGGTTTTGTGTCTGTTCTTGCGGCTTCCCAGACTCCTGATAGTAAAGGATGGTATCAGGGTACTGCTGATGCAGTCAGGAAAAACATGGTTAACTTCAGAAAAGCCGGTGATACAATATTGCTTTTAAGCGGTGATCATCTTTACAGAATGGATTTTCAGAAGTTTATAAAGTTCCATAATGATAACAATGCCGATATATCCCTCGCCGTTATTCCGGTTGAGCGTTCGCAGGTACGGGAACTTGGTATCATGAAACTTGATGATAATTCGAGGGTGACCAAATTCGTCGAAAAACCGACCGATAAATCGATTGTTGATGAATTCGAAATTCCTGAAAACCTTCGTGCAAAAAATGAACTTTTTGGTAGTGAAGAAAAAACACATGTCGGATCAATGGGTATCTATCTGTTTAACAAAAAGGTATTGTTCGATCTGCTTAATCAGTATGACTATGATGACTTCGGGAAGCAGATTATACCAGCTGCCATATCAGATTATAATGTGTACGCCTATCCGTTTAACGGGTATTGGGAGGATATTGGAACAATAAGGGCTTTTTTTGATGCACATATTGAAATGACAAAAAAGAATCCGCCTTTTAATTTTTTTGATCAGGATAAGCCAATATTTACACGTGCACGATTTCTTCCTGCCGCCAAGATCAGTGGC
>CAYMGX010000138.1:10550-10762 GCA_964390065.1 uncultured Fibrobacter sp.
GGTCTGTAATCCGTTCGGGTTCAAAGCTTTCAAAGGTGATTCTTATGGGATCTGATTTTTTTGAAAATGAGACTGAAGAAACCGGACTTGGTATTGGCAAAAATTGTGTAATAGAAAATGCAATTATCGACAAGGATGTCCGTATTGGTGATGATGTGTATCTTTTTCATTACAACTGCCTCCATCTATAAATATAAGTTAAGCTATTTTTA
>CAYMGX010000139.1:0-4713 GCA_964390065.1 uncultured Fibrobacter sp.
CTAGGTGCATTCGGTGGTTCATTTTACCCTTTAGGTTTAGCAATTTTACCTGGCAAAATAGATAAGTCAAACCTGGGTGTGGCTAATGCAGCATTCACTTCCTCTTATGGAATGGGATGTATTGCTGGCCCAACTATTTCCAGTTTGCTAATGACAGCTATATCAAATAGTTTTCTTTTCTGGGTTATTTTACCTTTAAGTGTGATTCTTATCTTGATGAGTATTTTTCAATCGCAGGAGAAATCAAATGTCAAAATTGCTTAATTCGGCAAGGATGTATCTACGCAATATTGATTTAGCTTTTGGTTATATGGCAAGTTTTCCTCTTAAGAAAACTGAAAGCGATAGATATGTACTTTCATGGAGTGTTATAAGATACTTAGATTGTATTATTGACTCTTCGGCAACTATTTGCAGTAAGCAAACAGCTCTCAATCGGTATATGGAGATCACAGATGATTACATATTAAATGGTAAGCTCCCAAACATTGAGACAGAAGTGGATAGTTTTATGACGGAGTATTTAAAATTAGAAAAAATATCTACCATTAAAACCATTGATTGTTTTCGCAATATCCTAAACTCATTCAAGATGGATATTTCTAGGCACGATAAAATACTATCATGGGATGAGTATGATGACTATTTAATTTACAGATCAGATAGTGTACTTGAGTTATACTATCGTCTTCTATTTCAAAGGATAGACCCTTGGGTAAAAAAATTAGCACATCATTATGCAAGACTTTTCCAATATGTAGACGATGTACTTGATTTCTTTGATGATATTGAAATTGGGCAGATAAATATCACTAAAAATGAAATGCAGAAAATTGGTTTGAGCAACATTGCTGATATAAAAACTGAGAAAATTGAGCTGTTTTACAATATGCGAAAAGAGCTGATTGCAAATCACTTTCTGGCTTTTATTGAAATGTTAGTGGAAAAAAGTGATTTGCCCTATTCTTTACGAAGATATCTTGAAGAATCGATTGGATATAATATTACACCTATAATAAAAAATAATTTTCACCCCGGGACAAAATTGCTTTTACCCTACGAAAGTATTATTAAAACGATTACTAATCATAAACATCAAACAAAACTATATAAAATTCTTCACAATGTAGTTTTCATTTATAGTCTTCCACACTGGTATGTAAACGTGAATGTTATTAAAATATGTAAATTATTAAGTAAAGAATACTGTGGGTTCTTGTAATTTATATGTATACTCCAATGCTACAATACGCAATTTCTGTTTCTTGCAAGGTACGGTTTATTAACGGTGAATGTCTTGTTATGGCAACTCCCAGAGGGCGATATTGTCAACCTCCATTGCATTGGAGTAAGAATGTCTGAATCTGGATGGGCAGGATGATTGGCTGATTGGGATGAATACAAGTGTAAAAATGAAATTGTATTTTTCTTATCCTGTTCATTCTGTAAATCCAACAATCCTGATTTTGACTGACAATGTATTTAAAGACACAATAATTGCAATTGTGCAGACATGGTGTATGGTTCGGCAAAGCCGATATCATATCCACCACGCAGCACATTGCGACATTGGTCTGCAATTACAAGCGCTATTACATCGGCAATTAAATGTGGCTCAGAAGGATTCAGAAAGATCAATATTTCTAAGCGTTTTTAAAAAGTTCCATGATCAGATATGCAATATTTAATTACCAGAATAATAAATCAGGCCTTTACGTAAAAAGTCTATGTAGTATATTTACTGCAGGTATCTGGCTCGCAGCTTAAAACAAAATGGGTAAAATTACACACTTTAAAATGCTTTCAATGCACAAAGTACAAAGTAAGAAATATGAATTGCAAGAAATATGAGATAATTTCATCATCGCGTGACAGAATTGTTTTACAACCGGTTAAATCAACTCCGGAAGTTCTATCTATTGAGAGATACTATCATGATAATGAGCCTGTGCAAGGTGCTGATTTTGAAATTAAATGTAGCGATATGTCAACAATCGAAGGGTATCTTGATAATTTTGGTAAAGCAAAAGTCAGTGAATTTGCAAGTACTCCGGTTGAAATACGATTTTCTCCTGACATTCGGGACTTTACAGTTATTAATCAGAAACTTAATCCGTACTTTAAAGAATCATTTACAGAAAAAGATGTTGACACAATTGTAAGTAATGCAACAAGCCGTAAACCGGTACCCCCTGAAAACAAGAACGTTGTACTTGACTCAATTGACTGGGTATGGGGAACGCTAAAAGGAAATTTTAACGATAAGCAGACAGTAAGTCAGATAATTGTTGATGCACTAATCGGCATGATTCCAGTTGTCGGTGATGTTACTGCGGTGAGAGATATAATCGCAGTTGTGATCGGATTATGTACTGATGAGAAAAAGAGAGAAGACAAGTTCCAATGGATTCAATTGACCTTATTGCTTTTTGCGCTTATTCCTGTAGTAGGCGGAGCGATCAAGGGAATTGGAAAGTTGCTAATTAAAAATGTTGATAATGCAGCAAAAATAGCTGATCTGGTACATACGCTTAACAGAATCGGTGTTGGTGATGCAGTCAAGTTTGTCAAAGAATTGGAGTTGACAAAGTATACAACACAGATGGTTGGAAAATGGCATGAGTTGATTTTGAGGATGGAGCTTGCAACAGATGCGGTTCTCACAAAGCTCAGGATTGTTATTCCGAATGCTGTTATTACAAGGATACAACAGATAAAAGGGACATTGCCAAAAGTAAAAACTGTTGGCGATAAAATGATCCCGGATGCAGTAAAGGAACTTCAGGTCCGATTACGTCTGGTTCAGCAGCAAATGTATGAGGGAGATTGGTTATCAATACCAAAAACACTTAAGAGTAGTTCGAAAGAAATTGAAGCCCGTCTGGTTACCTCTCCGGCAGGAAAAAAATGGGAAGTAAATCGTCTTGAATTCCCGCCTGCGAAAGGATCTGATTATCATCCTCAAAAGGGGTGGCCGAATTTACGTGATATAAATGATCCTCGATTTGTGGAGACCAGTGGAACAGTTGCAAATCCTATCTACAAATACAAGCAAATAGAATCTTTTAGTGGGCCGATTATTCCGGTCACACTTCCACCAGGGACAAAAATATACAGAGTAATTACAGATTCAAGTAATCCAACCGCGACCTGCTGGGTTAAAAATCTGCCACCAGATGGAATCACCTGGAGAAATAAATGTGCTGTTCTTTCAAACTGGAGTAAGAATGGCTATTATATTGAATATATTGTTGAGAAACCGGGTCTTAAAGTATGGGAAGGGAAGATTGCAAGCCAAATTGACAATGATCCTAACAGTGCGACATTCGGCCAGTATTTAAGCGGGGGCGAAACGCAGCTCGTTATTAATTTTAAACAGGCTGAGAATGTTGCTTTTGCAAAGAAAATTAATGATCCGGTTCAGACTCCACGTAAACCGACTAATTGGGATCCTGCACACGTAAGTTACAATATGCCCCCATCAACTGTTACCGTTCAGCTGTTAAAAGCTGAAGAAATAGCACCAAAAGGAAATCTCACTGCAGCAACCGCAGCACGTACGTTACCTGATGACAATAAAAAGAAATAACGGAGAAATACTATGGATTTTATTACAATAGACGGACGTCAGATACCAACTACCCGATATCTTAAGAAAAAGGGTATTATGAATTCATATGGAGGTGTGAAGTCGTTAAAAAGACATTTGACTGATAATGAATTTGCTCTAACCCCTGAACAGGTTCAGCATATCGTATGGTCAATTAAACGGTATACATCAATTACCTACATTTCCCGTTATCTGGAATTGTTAAAACTATTTGTGATTGAGTATGAAAAATTTTTGGTACGAATGGGAGACCGGTGTGATGGGTCTGAAATCAGCTCTTTAAAATCCCTGAATAATGCAATAATTGCTACGACTGAAGGACTTGACGCAATAAGAAGTGGTAATAAACTGGGATATCTTCAGATCGCAAACGAGTCTTCATTCAGAAACAGGTTTATTTATACCAATGGACACTATGATCCTGATTTCAGCGATCTCGGAAAGGATAATATTACACATGCAGTGACAGGGCCTTTTCAGCTTGTAAAAAAAGCTTCAGATATGATATTTAAAATTAGTGTGACTGTTGGCGGTGGCAACACTATTCCAATGATATTTAACTTCAGACATCAAAGTAGTGTTGTACCTGCGAATTTTCTTTTTATACCATCGACTAATCCGGAACGCTATAAAACTAATGACAGTGTACCTTGTTCAGGAATTTGGAATCCATATTCGTTTTTAAGTGGTTGTCCCAACTATCTTATTGAAGGAGCCACATTTGGAGAAATTGGTCTTGTAAAGGAAGAAGAGTATTATCCTGAGTATTATGATGAAGCTGATAAAGAAGTTGTCAAGGAAAGTGGTGAATACTGGGAAATGATCAGTAAGCCAAGTAAATGGCAATTGCTATGGGAGGATACAAGATACAAAGATGGTCGCATCCCTGATGAAGAATCATCATATCTTGATGACAGTGTTGCAATTCCTTCAGATTACGAATGGTAAAACAATGGATATCCAATAAAAACAATTGCACTGTCAAAGTGTAAAGAATCCCGACTGGAAGATCGGGAATATTATAGCCACTTTGAAACACATTGTATAAGCACTGATTTATAACATACGGGTATATCGAATTGAAGCATAATACGTTTAATTTT
>CAYMGX010000139.1:4813-10743 GCA_964390065.1 uncultured Fibrobacter sp.
AGTATAAAAAACAAAAAGACCCTTCTCCTGTGAAGAGAAGAATCTTTTTGTGATTTGTGTCTGGTGTCTTATTGAGAGAAAATCAGAACAATTATTTCTTAATTTGAATTAATTTATTCACATGTCCATCTGTAGAACGCACCATATAAGCGCCTGTTTTCACATTTGTTTTTTGTATTTTATTTTTCAATGAAGTTAAATCAGATGCATTAAATGTTCCCATATAAGCGCCTTGGAAATTGTAAATACGATAGGTCTTTACACCTGATGGTTGGTAACGGAGATTATTTCCAGGAGTATTTCCAATGGCTGTAGTTCCGTTGGAGAAATTCAGCCAATCAATATCTACCCAGTTTCCTGTGATTTCGAGTCGAATCACATGAGTACCTTTGGAGAGCGCTGATGTTTTCGCCGTGACCACGCCATAAGTTGCATAATTGGCATCAGTATTTGGAACTGCGATATTCTCTGTAATCGGTTCATCACCGATGAACAAGCGGAAAGAAGAGCCGTCATTTCCGGAAACAACATTAGCTTCAAAGGTATACACACCTTCTGTTTTCACATCGACCGTATACTCCATCCATTCACCAGTTTGTGTATGCCCAACAGCGTAGCTATTTCCAATGCTCTTGATTACATCGACTCGATCAGTACGATAATCCGTTTGTTCTGAAGCAGATCCACCGCCGAGGTCGGAATAAGACGGATTTTCATCAGAACCCACATCATAGTCTTCCGCTTCGATTTTGCCGGGTATATCCCAAGCTGTACCCTTGTAAGGCATTTGCGGTTTTAAAATAGTAACTGTCATGTCCAATGTCGCTGTTTCATCACCCTCTTTCGCTGTGATGGAGACCGCGTATTGATTGGAGCCGCTCGCTTGATAGGCTGGAGCCTCTTTAAAGCTCAAGTTGCTTCCATCGAGGACAAACTTATCTTTATCAGCGCCACCACTAATGGAAAAAGAAACTGTCCCTTCGCCATTGGTTTCGAGTTTCGCAACTTGAGTTACGCCCGGATTCAAAGAGATTTTTGCGTTTGTCTTAAAACTAAACCCTAAAGCACCCAAGGAATAATTTTTAACAAAGTTCCAGATTTCAACACTCGTACCAGAAGGTTCATGGTCCTTTCCTTGTATCGTCACTAAAACCATGTCCACCCCTTCATCGCACGGACCCCAGAAGTTGCGTGTTGTACCGGACTTTGGTTGCGTCGTTGTTGCTTGGTCTGGACAACCATTTCGATTCCGCCATCCAGAGATAATATTAGCGACTCCGCTATAGCCCACAACACCATCTGAAGTTCCATGTGTATGAATAATGGGAATGGGACGAGAGCTCTTATAAGAATCACCCCCCATAAGATAACCCGAGATAGGAGCAAAGGCGGCAATTTTGTCGGCAATGACTCCCATTGCAACATAACTGATCATGCCGCCCATGGAAAATCCTCCAAGGTAAACCCGGTTACGATCAATCTTATAACGTTTCTCCATATCATCAATAATGGCGAGGAAAAACTGAATATCTTTATTCGATGTACTCTTGGTGTTGATATCCCATGTAGAAAATCCGGATTGCATGGACTGGGGGTATACCACAGCAAAACGGGCAGTATCCGCCACTTGGTCCCACCGGGTATTCGTGTGCTGGTAATTTGGGTCTTGGTCCATTCCGTGTATGGAAATAATCAACGGAGATCCCGGTTCAAGGCCCGAAGGCACATAGGTGAGCATCTTTCGTTGATCACTTCCCACCTGAAGTGTTTCTGAAACGGGTGCAGCAAACACACTTGAAATAAATAATAAACCAATCAGAAATATTTGATTTAGCTTCATGAAAACTCCTTGTTATTATGTTATTGTTTAAATATTACCCAAACAAATTTGAAACAATACTTAGAACGCTTTTATAAAAATATAACTTATTATGTTAATGCCCTTTATTACTTTATAAATCTTTTGTATAGAAATGCAACACCCCATCCATATCGATGCGGCATGCATTCAAATCCATTTGTAATCATTTTTACAGCTATAATATACGTTAAGATTATTGAAAATGAAGTTGGTTTTTTTACCTCGACCGGGGTCGGACCTCAGAGAGCACAAGCAGAATAAAATACTTGGTCGCTATAACCTCTTCATTTTTAAACGATTACAAATGAATATTTTAGTGGCGCCAGCCAAAGTCTGGCGTATTGGAATGTAACATCAAGGATGATGTTACTGAAATATACGAATGGAATCCAACGGGTGCAAGTCCCGTGCAGTAAAGCCTAACCAGCACCTGCTGGCGATGATGGCGTAAATCGACCATGAATGATCGTACATGATACGGAAGGTATTTGTGAGGCAAAGGTGATAAAGGCTGCTTGTGCTGATTTGGGTTTTTTAGACTTTTGCTTCTTGTAAAGATAATAGCGAAGGCGCTCAATACTGATATCGTGTTTATCACAAAACTGTTGCTGGGTAAGACCGCTTGACCGGAATGTGGTCACCATCGTTTCATCGTTCATCTCCATATAGCTCCTTTGAAAAAGAACAATATGGATTTTATTGTAATAGTTTACAATACGTGGTTTACCGGAGGCTTACCTATGTCTTATAAAAACCAGGTTATCCCGGTATGAGGCATCATAAAAGCGGATTGGCGCACGGGTGCATCGGGTCTCCGCACGGCTCCGGCGGGTAGTAACGTGACAGGCTGTATTAACGATGCATTGCATGCAGTTTAAACCATTCCGCTTCCTTCTAACAAAATAGTATTGTATTTTCAGGTCTTTACCGGAAATCCATCCGGATCTGCCGGCCAGATTTACGACTCATACAGGAGTATTTTTTTATGAATGTACATGTTGCTGCAACGTTACGCAGAGCAGGCCTTTTATTAATGGTTACAGCGCTGTTATCGGTACCATACGCGCAGGCACTGAGCGGGAAAGTTGTTGATGAAAAAGGGGTTGCGATCAAGGATGCGATCGTACGGCTTGTTAATGCGGGGCTTTCGGATACATCGGCCAGTGATGGCACCTGGAGTATCTCTGTTACAGCAACGCTGGAACCGCAGGTCCGTAAAATTGTGCTGCCATCACCGATACTCAAGGGTGATATGCTCTATTTTGCTGTTAACGGGCCAAGCGCACATGTTAAGGCAAGTGTCTATACTCTGAGTGGTAAAAAGTTATATACTGCACTTGACAGCAGGCTTAGCGGTGGTTTTTATACATTATATCCGCTTGAAAAGCAGACATCGAAAACAATTTACATGGTGCGACTTCAGATTGATGACAATGTTTCAAGCTTTAAACTTATTGCAAATAATGGTCAGGGTACTGCATCTGAACTTTCTGCGGTCAAAAACATGGAAAATAATCAGAGTGCATCAGGTAAACTTGCAAAGCGTTTCGTGGTTATCGATACTGTCAAGGTATCAAAGTCAGGGTATGAGAGTGCTGCTCTTGCATTAAATTCATATTCTGAAGGCCCAGTGACTATTACATTAAAAGCCAATGCACCATCATATTACCTTAATCCTCCAAGTCCATGCTATAATCAGTTTTATGTAAAGGATTGTATTCCCGGTGATCCCAAATCTGCCTGCGGTGGTGAATGCACTGTTGCAAATTCCTGCAGTCCACCGGAGGACCAGAGTAAGGCAAATCGTCCGAAAACCTTTATTTGCCCGCGGTTTATGCTGTTTAGTACGGAAATGATACAGGCTGCAAAAGATGATGCTGCACTTTACGGATGGGAAAAGAATGGCGAGTTACCATTCAATTATGCAATCGTAGGGCATGATCCCGATGATGGTACCGGTGGTCTTGATGATACATCAAGCAGCTGCTGTCAGTGTTATCAGCTTGTCTTTGAAACGCCGGAACCAAGCTCACCGAAACCACCCGAATTACCCTATCCAAAACCTTTAATTGTTCAGAGTTTTAATACCGCAGCAAGCGGTCCGAAGGGTTTTGATGTATTTATGGGGGCGGGAGGTTACGGCGCATTCAACTCCTGTTATAACGATCCTGCATTCAGCAATACAACAAAATTCAATGAATTTATTTATGATAAATATCCCTACCAGAATCCGGGAAGCGGGGGAATCTCCTTTTTACGCTATGAGACAGAATGCAGGAAGGTGTGGCCGCCGACTATTGATGACGTAATGAGCGAAGAATGTCAGGAAAAAATAAAAGAGATGTGTAATCAGGCACTTGTCAATGCATCAGAACAGATTACTGAAGATACGCGCAGATCATGTATTCTTTGTAATCAGGTTGAATCACTCTATCATCAGAACTGGACTGTTATGGTAAAGCGTGTGCGTTGCCCTGAAAACCTGACCCGTGTTACCGGCTGTCGTCTCAAAGAGGATAAACTGCCGCTGCCTGTTCCTGATGTCAGGACACCTGCTCAGGCTGTTGCGAATGGTACGTTTAAAAGCGGTTATCATACAACAACCATGCAGGATTGCTGTAAACCGACATGTGCCTGGGCAAACTGGGTTGAGGGATATTTGCCTGTTGATGGCGAGTGGAATTCGTTTTATTCCTGTGACAAAAATGGAAAACCGTTTACACGATAGTCGTGCCGGGTGCCTGGTTCCACCTGTGCTCTAAGCCGCGCGATTACTTCAGATAAGCGATGCCGATACAAGGATCGGCATCGCACTAACCATTATGCAGTTACTTTACCTGTTTTTTTTTGTCAACGTTTATAAAAACGCCAGAGGGTAATCTGGAGATGGTTTCTCCTTTTGGTAGAGATTTCCCCTGAATAGTAAAAACATTCCCGGTACGCTTTAATGAGAGTCCATTGCCAACTCCATCGGAAACAAAAAGGGAATGATTACGATGATTCATAGTGGCAGAATTATTAATGGTATTCCTCTCTTTACTCCTGATTGACACCGGTACCTGATATGAATCGGGAATTTTAAAACAGAATCCACCGTTGGTATTGACCCAGAGCGAAAGTGGAGTGGATGGATTGATTGTAGCCGTAGTTTTTGTCATCGTGTACTTCGAAGAACCTGTAGTATCTTTATAGATATCCACTGTATACGAGCCTGCTTTCAAAAATGAGAGTGGAATAGTCATTGTTTTTGCTGCAACAGCGCTGATTCCGGCAATATACCAATCATTGCCTTTACGTCTGGCAAGAATGCATGTCTGCCCCGGATAACCATCAATGTACCGGATATCATCCCAGGCACTTGGAACTGTTTTGAGAAAATTATTGCCGATACATCCGCTATATCCTTCCGGTCTGTCGGCAAAATGCTGAATTCCCGATTCGTAAACAACAGAAAGTGCAACTTCATGGGCATCGGTGGACGTTCGTGTGGACCCACTGCCATTTGTTAATTGACCCAATGTTAACAGTACCGGTGTGTGATCCATTGGACCGATTACATTGCGGGTAAATGGTAACATACAGTTATGTGATAATGACGGATATCCGCGTCCTATCCATTCGTATCCCTTTACACCTTCCATGGTCATGATATTAGGCCACCGTCTGCGTTGCCCTCTTGGCACTGTGCATCCGTGATACGTGACCATCAGTTTGTTATCGGCAAGACTCTTGGCACTCATGTCATACCATTTCATGATGTTATTATTGTAATTGATACCATCACCACCATAAATAAAATCGATCTTAAGGCTTTTAAGACCCCATGAACGGCATTGCTGGGATACACTATTATGTTTTGACTGAGTATTTACCTCGGTATAGTTATACCATAATTCGTTTCCGACACTTTTTTGTGAACCATATTGACAAACTTCTGCAACTCCCGACCTGTTAAAACCATCATCGATCAGATTAAGTTCCCATCCCATCTGACCTGCAAATTCAACATACCTTTTCTGTTGTCTCATATCTCCGGTATTCTGTGAAAGCCATGACCACATACTTCTGG
>CAYMGX010000140.1:0-4909 GCA_964390065.1 uncultured Fibrobacter sp.
GTTTTCCAATATCACTTTCAAAAGAGTTGGGTGTACCCTGCTTTACCTGATGCGTTACCGGGTCCCATGTGAAATCAGGATTACCATACCACATACCATTAAGGATAGTACGCCAGGCACAACGGAAATCCTCACCATCAGCCATATTTGTAAATTCCGGCACATTATTTTCTTTCATTTCAACCCATCCAGCCATCGGAATCATTTTCTCATTTTTAAGCATCTGCCCCATCAACCAGTCCGATGACGCTTCAGCGCGGCGGAACTGATAAATATTCCATGCATATTTTGTCGCATCTTCGCGTTCAAGGAAATTTGCAAATGCATGGAAGTATGATGGTGCAGCATAGTCAATATGCTGCATTTCTGCAGTTGAATGCTGAGGTGGTTTGGAAAATCCGGTGCGGGAAATGTCACTTGCCCAAGTGGTAAGTTCATTCCATGAATCACCACCTTTAATATATCCGTCAAAACCAATATCACCACAGATAAGCGTTGTATTATTACTAGCCGGGTATGATAGTGTGTCTGTCAGACCCTTCAGGAAATTGATTGCCTCTTTTTTGTATGATATCGGTTGACCACTGGCATCATTGATGCCCATGTTCTCACCCCATTGGTAATAAGCAGTCAAAAGTGCTAGCCCTATATCAACATCACCATCAGCTGCAGAATTTGCCCCGGCACCGGTCCATCCAGGAAGCTGACTGTATGCATACCCCGGACTTGTCTCAGTACCATCGCTATACCGTTTGACTTTATTCAAGGTAAAGTCGTGTATATATAACCACATGCCATCAAAAGTTTCCTTATCAGCCATTGAAGCTGCGCCAAGCAATCCATAACCATCACCCTCAGAACACTGCGGATTTGATAAGTATTTTATATATTTTTTCCCTCCGACCCCTCCTCCTACATAACTGGTTGCGTTCATCATGATCTGATATGCATCCCGTATTGTCTGCTCCATTTCAGCATGAGTCACACCAACACCAGAACGTACACCAAGATTGCTCAGTGTCGTAGTTGGATTTTTATAAGGTAAAAACTGAGGGAAAGGATATTTCGGATTCCCGGAGTTGATAGCGATCGGCCTTGGAAGCGCTTCGGTCTGTGCAAAAAGCTGTGAAAAACACCCCAACATGCAAATCAGCATAACTAATTGAATTACAATACTATATCTTTGATACAACCATCTTTTTTGTGTGATCATTTCCCCAGCCTGTCTGATGTTATTCACTATTATAGTTACTAGCCCGATGATGTTAGTAGTATTGAAAGTGTTATTGGTTCGGTAAAATTCATAAAAGCAAGTAGCAAGTAGCAAGTAGCAAGTAGCAAGTAAGCCAATAGCCAATAGCAAGTTAGCCACGAATCACTCCCATCCCCATTCATTCCTGTATACGCATGTGGCGACATTTTTTGTCACCAATTATATTAACCCTATTTTGAAAACGATCTGCGATTTTTACATGAAGGGCATAGTATGAATATAAAGGACGCCATTAAAACGGTTGTTTCTGAACAGCATCTATCTGTGGATGCTGCCACCGCAGTGTTTAATCAGATTATGAGTGGAGAGGCGACTGATGCGCAAATCGCAGCATTTATCGTCGCTTTACGATTGAAAGGTGAAACCGTTGATGAAATCACTGGGGCAGTAAGTGTGATGCGTGAAAAGGTTACCGTGATCAATTGCAACAAAAAAGAGCACCTTGTGGACACATGCGGAACCGGTGGTGATGGTGCGAATACATTCAACATTTCCACAACTGCTGCATTTGTAGCAGCCGGTGCGGGTGCAACGGTTGCAAAACACGGAAACCGAAATGTGTCAAGTAAGTGCGGAAGTGCCGATGTGCTTGAAGCGCTCGGTGTCAAGGTTTCCGTTACTCCTGCCATTATGGAACAATGTCTCAATGATGTCGGAATTGCATTTCTTTTTGCACCATCACTTCATGCTGCAATGAAATACGCAATTGGTCCCCGTAAGGAGATCGGAATCAGAACAGTTTTCAATATTCTCGGACCACTGACAAATCCCGCGGGAGCACCAAATCAGGTAATCGGCGTTTTTTCAGGGGCCATTACAGAATCCCTTGCGCAGGTACTTAACAATCTGGGATCAAAACGTGCGTTTGTCGTCCATGGAAATGATCCTCTTGATGAAGTGTCGCTTTCGAGTAACACCCGTGTTTCAGAATTACGATACGGTGAAGTAACTACGTATAATGTCAAGCCAGAAGATTTTGGATTAAAACGGGTAAAGATCAGTGAAATTGCCGGTGATGATCCCAAAGAGAATGCCTTCATAACCCGGGCGGTCCTTGAGGGTAAAAAAGGAGTACACAGAGACATTGTTGTACTCAATGCAGCTTTTGCCATTACCGCTGCCGGACTTGCCGAAACACCGCTTGACGCAATTTTGTTGGCCAAGGAATCAATTGACAGCGGAGCCGCTCTTGACAAATTAAATAAGTTGATTTTGATTTCGAATGGGTGAAGAGGAGTAGCCAGAATCCAGAAGCCAGTAGGTTAAAACAGTCCTTTTTTACTCCTGCCTACTGGATTCTGAATTCTGGCTTCTGGATTCTATCCTCAGCAGTTCCCCGACGCCCGTATATCCATGCAGTATTCGAGCTGTTCTGACAAATCGGCAATTTCCCGTTGCCAGAATGAGTCATTCCCCCATTCCGGGAAATTACTTTTAAACTGAAAATCGTTCTGTTGACGACTGCACCATGCAAGAAAGTATACCATTCGCATCGCACGTAAAAATTCAATACACTTTATACTGCCATGATCAAATTTCCGAAACTGCTCATACCCCTCAATAATCAGCTCAATCTCAGCCTGCGCTTTCTGCACTCGTTCCGGGAGAAGCAACCACAAATCCTGAACCGGTAGCCCCATCGCCATATCATCAAAGTCAATCAGCAGCAGACCATCATCCATTCGATCAAGTATGTTACCAGTGTGTAAATCACCATGAATACGGATCTGCTCTTTTCCCTTAAAAACCGGTATCGCTTTTTCAATAATGCTCATACAGACAGAACGGAACTTTTCTTTAAATTTCGGTGGTATGACTGAACTGCATAAAAATTCACAATCTGATAATGCGCTTTTTGATGGATCAATGATTACCCGCGATGGTGCAGTTGCCTTTTCTCCCGCACAATGTAAACGGGCAATAAGAGAACCGAGTCGCACCCAATCTTCATAATCATTAATTTCAAGTTGACGTCCGGCACGTTTGGGAAATAGTGCAAAATTAATATCATTAAATGTTCCAAGCGTTGACTTATCAGAAAGCAGCATCGGAGGTACCACCGGCAGTTCCATCGATTCGCAATCCGAGAGAAACCGGTGTTCATCAAGAATCGACTCTTTTGACCATCGCCCCGGACGGTAAAATTTGACAATTACTTTAACACCATCTTTGGTTCGAAGCTCATACACACGGTTGATATAACTCGAAAATGGTGCAGTATAGCCGGTAAGCAGTAACCCGGATGCCTGCTCAACGGCGCTAAGCATGCTATCGGTTGTAAGTGAATCGAATGACATACCTGAATCCTGAACGTTATTATTACTAATTTATAATGCTGAGACTGATACAATGATTGCATTTATCCATTGTTCGAGGGTAAAATATTTTAAACCATACCTAAAAACAACCTCTGTATCATTTTTTACTTGTTTCATCATGATAATTACTATTTTCGTTACCAGCAATGAATTATGATACCCGTAAACAACGACAATACATTAGAAAGCACGATCACAATGAACCACAAAGAAGAACGCTATACACTTGACTTTCCAGAAATGGAATACCAGCACGAATATCTCTACTCTTTATTTGACAAGCTTGAGCAGTTTGATAACACCACCGATAAAAGAATTATCAAACATCATCTTGACGAAATGGAGCGGTATATACTTTTTCATTTCGCAAGTGAAGAGCAGCTTATGAAACTTTATAAATTCCCCGGTTTTGCAGTGCATCAGACAGAACATGAACAGTTTGGCAACAAACTGGTGCAATTTCTTGATGATTTTGATGCAGGAAGACTGAATATTGCAGCACTGCGGATTTTTGCAACCGGCTGGCTTATGGATCACAGTAAACTTGGTGATTCAGAGTATGTAGTGTGGATTGTCAAAATGCGTAAGGAGATGTGACGAGTGACGCATAACGAGTGACTCGCAGAACAAATCTTTTCATACGCTAAACAGGTATTGAAAGAGTGTCTTTATGTTAAGTATGTTAGTAAAAAAGGACACTATTTATTCTTCAGGAACATGCGTTTCATATCCCCTGGTGGACGATTAAGGATTTTATGTATTGTATCCTTTTGCGACAATCTATCTGATGCATTCAAAATACTGAACTGTAACGTCAGTAATTCCGGATCGCTGGATTTGAGATTGTCGACAAAGATAAGCATACTTTCTGTACTGTCAATTGAAATACCATTTGTATACATACCGAGAAACGGTTCAATCATGAATCCTTTTGTATAATAAGAATAATGCATCGTATATGCCATATCTGAAAATGGCTCCTTGACTTTTATTCGCTGCCCGTTGAGGATTTTACTGTCACCTTTGATCACATCCTGAACTACAAAATTATAACTGATAACAGCATATGGTGGACACTTTGTCTCTTTTTCGAAATTGATTACTTTTTTATTTGTAAATGGTTTGTCTTTTTTGACTGCGAGAATATAATCCGCCTTAAACACCAACTGCTCGAGGCTGAAATTTGTTTTGTGTGAGTATTTGGTCAGAAGTGTTATATCGCCATAACTAAAGCTGATCAAAATTACCATTAGTAGCAGCAATTTTGTATATTTCATTCTACCTCATTTCTTTTAACCACATTAATAAACCAATCATC
>CAYMGX010000140.1:5009-10596 GCA_964390065.1 uncultured Fibrobacter sp.
AATAAACCAATCATCGTTTTCTTTAACAGTCACCGTTTAATACGTGTATAATACATCTGTTCACCTGCACTAAATATATAACGATCAAGGTTGCCGGTATATTACATTATTTCAAAAGATAATAGTTGCTGCAAGATTTCCGCTGCATCATTCTATATTTTGTTCTAAATCATTACCATATTTATAGATACAATTCTTCCCTGATTCTGCATAAGATACATATTTTTCTTCGTTTTTACCGATAGTGACCGCATACCTCGTTCTGCCATCATCAATTATTTTTTTAACAGCGGGATGCATCTTAACATATTTGTTACAATTGCGCTTAAATGTATTTTCTATCTGATAAAATTATTGTACGTATAAATGAACAGGAATTCAATGCATCACAATGAATGTTACTACTATCGATATTTTTTGCACAGTAATTGACAACTTTGGAGACATTGGTGTTGTATATCGTTTAGCCACCGCGTTACATCGTCATTATCATCACGCCCAAATCCGTGTTTACGTTGATGATCTTACGACATTTTCTAAAATTAACCCGCTGGTAAATCCCGATTCAGCAGTACAGTCGATCGATGATATCACCTATATGCACACGAAATGTGTTTCACCTGAAACCTATGCATTAGACAAACCTGCGAAGTTACTTATTGAAGCTTTTGGTTGTTTAATACCTGATTTTATTATGAAACGGGCATATCATGAAAGCGATCTATTAATCAATCTTGAATATCTCAGTGCTGAAAACTGGGTTGACGGATACCACATGATGGAATCGCTGCTGCCGGAAGGTTCCCTTAAAAAGTATTTCTTTATGCCAGGTTTTTCACCAGGTACCGGCGGTGTAATTCTTAACTCTAATACACCGTTGCCGCATGAGCTTCATGCACCGGACCGATTTACCTGCCTTAACAACATTCTTGTCAAATACGACTATCGTTTTTCACCTGAATTTTGTGGTACTATCGGCTTGTTATTCACCTATACGCGCAACATGTCGGCACTTATTTCCTGCATTGTAAACGACTATGCTGAAACATCGTTCGTAATTCTTGTGTTCGGACAAAAAAGCAGAGTAAGCGTAATGCATTATTTTTCTGAATCAGGTGTTTTCGATATCAATAACAGTGTTACTGTCTATAAAAATCTTACTTTTATTTTTATGGAGAATATCCCGCAGGGGGAGTTTGACAGACTTCTCTATTTTACAGACTTTAATATCGTCCGCGGTGAGGACTCGCTGGTTCGGGCAATCCTAAGCGGGAATCCGTTTGTGTGGAATGCATATATACAGGATAACAAATATCAAAAGGTTAAAGTTGAAGCCCTCTGTGAGATCATGGAAAAGTTCTTTGAATCAACCTATGATTTTAAGGAATATCATCAACTGATGCTCACGTTTAATGACATTGAGCGTGAAGATTTGCAAATAGTTCCAACAGAAAATTTTAACTATTTTTTCAAAAATCTGAAAATATTTAAACATTCTACTAAAAAAATGTGTTATTTTTTACATCAACATTGCAATCTGATTGAAAAGATCAGTGCTTTTATTGAAAATTTCAGGAATAATCAGTAACATGACCTTTAAAATTACCCGGACCCGCCTTTTTGGTGCCCCATTTCCAGACTCTTGTGTCATGAACAAAGTGCTGGCAATCCCGGACTAGTTTTACCCTGCCTTTTGTTGCCTATAGTTACCTGTTCTGTTATTACATTTAGTGCAATTTTCTATCTATAATACATTAATTATTGGAGGTTTACTCATGAAAGAAGCTCAGGACCTGAGAGCTGGAAACTGTGTTAAAGTTAACAACAACCTTTATATCGTGCTTAAAGCAATCTACAATAAAGGGGCCCGCGGCGCGTCATCAGTTAAGATGAAGATGAAAAACCTCGCAACCGGAAGTGCTTCCGAGTCAGTTTATCGTGCATCAGACAAGTTTGAAGATGTCATTCTTGATCGCAGACAGATGCAGTACCTGTATGGTAATGATGGTTTCTATACATTCATGGATCAGGAAACTTTCGAGCAGATGGATCTCACAGCGGATGATCTTGGTGATGCACTTCACTATCTCAAAGAGCAGATGGTTATTGATGTTATCGTATACGAACTGAAAGCAGTTGGTATTGAGCTTCCTATTACCGTTGAGGCAGAAATAACCTACACTGAACCGGCAGTTAAAGGCGATACATCAGGAAAAGTGTACAAAACTGCAAAGATCGACACCGGATATGAAATTCAGGTTCCGCTCTATTGCAGCATTGGTGACAAGATTAAAATTGACACCCGTACTGATGAGTTTATTTCCCGCGCTAATTGATTAATTATGATGTTATATCATCCCGGATTTATGATAATCCGGGATGATCATTTACCCATTTTTGATGCTTTATTGTTTTTTTGAGGGGAATTTCGGGCGAATAATGATTCGCCCTTACCGATTATTGGTTCCATTGGACACGGGCGAATATTGATTCGTTTCTGCGTCGGTGACGGGCGAATATTGATTCGTTTCTGCGTCGGTAACGGGCGAATATTGATTCGTTTCTGCGTCGGTAACGGGCGAATATTGATTCGCCCCTACCGATTATATTCCGGTTCAATTTTTGTTGGATTTTGCTATTCCGTTACCTTGGAATTATATTTCCCAATGTGCTATGTAACGAACACTTACCCGTAAAAAGGAGCCTTTTAATGTTAAAAGCGGAACAATGTACACTCTACAGTGGTGGTCATGTTGGTGCAGAATCGTTTTTTGGTGAATGCGCTGAAAAATATGGGGTTAAAGAGGTTACATTTTCTTTTGATGGTCATTTTATAAAGCGTGAGAAAAATGTGCGTATGCTTGACGAAAAGGATTTACGTCAGGGTGATATAAGCATGGAGATTGTATCGACACATATGCACCGTCAATATGCCCATACTGACAGCATTAAAAAAGTTCTTCAGTCCATTTATCATATGGTTCATAACGGCATGCAGATTTTTGCAATCGGCGTTATTCAGAGTGATGATACTGTTAAGGGTGGAACCGGCTGGGGAGTTGAGCTCGGTAAATTTTTCAACCGCAATGTGCATGTTTTTGACAAAGAGAGATATCAGTGGTTTACCTGGAAACATGGCGAATGGGTGATGGATTCTCCGAAAATCTGTGAGAAAACATTCTGTGGAACAGGTTCAAGAGAATTAACAGATGTCAGCAAAACCGCCATTGAGGAACTTTTTAAACGCTCATTCAGTTAAAACGCAGAGCGATACACGGCATATCTCCATGAATTGGTACTGTAATGATGCGATTGTATCGCATCATTGATTGCTTAATAAAAACATTGACAATTTCAGTATAACGATTAATAATAGTTATTTTAATAAAGGATTGACACTATGCGTCCGTTACGAAATGCTGTTGAAAAGGGTATATTTACAAAAATTACTGATGTCAGAGTGCCTGAAAAAATTCTCTATAATACAGGCAAAAGAAGATCGCAGACATTTACTATACGCATTACCGCTGATGGTACTATTCCATTTCCTCAGGTAATCATTCGGGCTAATGGAAAAGAGTATCTTTACAATAGTAGTATTCAACCTGCAGGAAACAATGAATATATTGCAGAGATAAAAGAATCAGATATTCCACCGGGTTGTCATAATGTTCAGATAGAGGGTTGCCGGCGTAATGACTGGCAGCAATCAAACGGTGATGACTGGATTAAATATTATATTGACATACATGTAGTTGAAGAGAATAAAAGCTCAGATGCCGGACCGAAAACAGCAACAGCCGGTGTGAATCATAGTAAAAAAAAAAACTGAATAAGATACTCTATTTTGCTATTCACAAACACATGCATCAGCCTTTTTACCATGCAGCAGATCCATCATACTGGGATGGTGAAAAGGACAGCATATTTGCAACACGTGGCGGCAATTATACAACATTCATTCCTAATGCAGTAAATCAATACGCATCTGCAAATCTTCCACACGCCGGTTTGTCAACAAGCTGGAGTGGCAGCCTTATCGAACAACTTGATAGATGTGCAAGAGAAAATTTATGCGGCGGGCGGTTTTCCGACTGGAACAGCCCGCTCAGATCCCTTTCAGACCAGAAAACATGTCTTGACAATCAGAGATGCTCATTTACTGCATTCGGTTATTTTCATCCACTCATGCCGCTTATTCCCGAACGGGATATCATTAAACAGATCCAGTATCACAAACAGATTATCAGGAAACAATTTGCATGTGAGGCATCAAACATACTTTTTCCCCCTGAAACAGCATTTCATGTCAGAATGATCCCGGCACTGAAGAAAGCGGGTATTAAAGCAGTTATCTATGATTCCATACACCGCTACCGCACGTGCAAAGAATACCCCTATGGTGGCATTAATGAGGGTATGCTGCCTCCGAATAAAGCTGACATGGTTAATCCACAGGTGAGCGACTGGCTTCAATTGCAAAATGTGTGGGCTGGTAGTAAAATCAGTCCGTCACTTCTGAAACCGGAATACATTGAGTATGAAGATGTTGACGGAAAGAAATACCGGATCATCGGCGTACCGGCAGAACGGTATATCGGTAACGAGGATGCCCGCGGAGGTTTTGGCGCATTACAATATGAGCATGTTCTCGGGCAGGTATATGATTCCTTGGTTGCACATAATGCATTCGATCCAAAGCATCCACCGTTTTTTGTCCTTCATTCCGACGGTGATAATCATGGCGGAGGAGCAGACAGTTACTATAACCACAACACATCGCAACTGATTAACTGGATCAAAGGTGACCCTCGTTTTGAATTGACAACCATAGAAGATTATCTTGACCTTTTTCCACCTGATGATCGCAATACTATCCATATTGAGCCAGGGTCCTGGAGTGGAGCCGACAATGGCGATCCTCAGTTTAAAAAATGGTTTTCCCGGTATGATCTCCCCTACTCTCCTGATCTTAATTCGTGGGCGGTACTTACTGCATTACAAAATACGCTGCACACGCTTGAAGATAACAATATATCCTCCGAAGCATATACCATGGCACTGCGGCTTTTATTGACGGCAGAGACAAGCTGTTACTGGTACTGGACAGGACAGGAAATCTGGGACCGTCAGGTAACTGACGCTGCAAATCTTGCACATTCACTTATTGCAAATGAATGTGTATCACTTAAAGATACTACGGCGCCAACCATTTTTCCTCCATGGGTGACACCGGAAAATCCAGGTGGAAAAATGTGGGGACAGGGTTGTCTTAAAGATGCGCCTAAAAAAGGTACGTTACATACGTTTATCTATGACATAAGCGGTATTGACAAAGCCGAATTGATAATACGTTCCGGTTCACAGGAAAAAGTAATTCCATTGCAATCAAATGGCCCCTACAAATCTGAAACCGGAGCAAAAAAAACTGCAGAGTATTTTACCACTGATTTACCGGAAGAGATTGGTACCATACGCTATTATATCCGTGCTATTGACAAATCAGGAAACATTGCGGTATCATCGCTTGAAAGAATCTGCCTGGAATAGATGGCTTTGTTAATATTTACGGTAACGATAACGATCG
>CAYMGX010000141.1:0-10495 GCA_964390065.1 uncultured Fibrobacter sp.
AAAAACGAACCGTATGGAACATTGTAACGGAAACGCTCACGTTCCTGTTCATCAAGCACCGCAAGTTCACCGGTACGATTCATAACAACAGAACCGTTGGCATGCTGTACTGACTCAATTCCATAATACTTGGCAAATCCATCAATTTTTGCAACTTCTTTTGACTGTGCAATAAGACGGGATGCAGTACCACCAATGTGAAATGTACGCAATGTGAGCTGAGTACCAGGTTCACCGATACTCTGTGCAGCCATAATACCAACTGCCTCACCATGCTCGACAATCTTGCCGGATGCCAGGTTACGCCCATAACAACGGCGACAAACACCCTGCATTGAATCACAAGTAAGCACCGAACGAATGAGTACTGATTCAATTCCCGCATTCTCGATCTTCTTTGCAAGAACTTCATCGATTAATGTATTAATCGGAGCAATTACATCTTCTGAAACCGGATCATACACATCTTCCTGCGTAACACGACCAAGGATACGTGTTGACAACGGTTCCATGACTTCATCACCTTCACTCAGCGAACTTATCTGAATACCTTTTGATGTTCCGCAGTCGTCATCAGATATAACAACGTCCTGAACAACATCAACGAGACGGCGTGTAAGATAACCCGCATCTGCTGTTTTAAGCGCAGTATCTGCAAGACCTTTACGAGCACCATGTGTAGAGATAAAGTACTCAAGAACAGTAAGCCCATCCTTGAAGTTTGAAATAATCGGGTTCTCGATGATTTCACCAACCGCGCCAGTGATCTTTTTCTGAGGCTTCTGCATGAGACCACGCATACCTGCAAGCTGCTTGATCTGATCTTTACTACCGCGGGCCTGTGAGTCCATCATGATGTACACAGGGTTGAAACCTTCCTTGTCACGAGCAAGTGCATCGTGCATGATATCTGCAACCTGTGATGTAGTATGTGTCCAAAGGTCGATAAGCTTATTATAGCGCTCACCCTCTGTGATAATACCGCGATCATACTGTTTTCTGACACGCAACACTTCATCTTTTGATTTGTTGATTATCTCATTCTTCGCTTCAGGAACTACAAGATCCTCAGCACCGAACGTGATACCTGCCTTTGTTGCATTTTCATATCCGAGCGTTTTAATATTATCAAGGAACTTACAAGTGAGTTTTGTACCATTCTTTTTGTAAACATCATTAATAAGCGACTGTATTCTCTTCTTATTAAGAAGATCATTGCAGAAAGGCATATTCTCAGGAACAACAGTATTGAGAATAACACGACCCGGTGTTGTCTCAATCAGGTTTCCTCTTTGTCTGATTTTAATTTTCGTATGAAGCTCAACCTGCTTGTCAAAATAAGCATGAAGAAGCTCGTCAGTATCGGAGAACTTGCGTCCCTCACCCTTGCGGCCAAGTGCCATTTTGGTAAGGTAGTAAATTCCAAGAACGATATCCTGTGTCGGTGTCATAACCGGATGCCCGGAAGCAGGTGAGAGCAGGTTATTGGCACTTAACATAAGGAATCGACACTCTAACTGAGATTCAAACGAAAGAGGTACATGAACAGCCATCTGATCACCATCAAAGTCAGCATTGAACGCTGTACATACGAGAGGATGCAAACGAATCGCTTTTCCTTCAACAAGTACAGGGAAGAACGCCTGAATACCAAGACGATGCAGCGTTGGAGCACGGTTTAAAAGAACCGGATGATCTTTGATAACTTCTTCAAGAATATCCCAGACTTCAGGACGTTCCTTTTCAACGAACTTTTTCGCACTCTTTACAGTCTGAACAAGACCTTTTTCTTCGAGCTTCTGAATTACAAACGGTTTGAACAGCTCAAGCGCCATCATCTTCGGTAACCCGCACTGATGAATCCTGAGTTCAGGACCAACCACGATAACGCTACGACCTGAATAGTCAACGCGTTTACCAAGAAGGTTCTGACGGAAACGACCCTGTTTACCTTTAAGAAGATCACTGAGCGATTTGAGTGGACGCTTTCCTTCCCCTTTCACAGAGAACGTACGACGGCCATTATCAAACAGTGTATCAACAGCTTCCTGAAGCATACGCATTTCATTACGCAAAATGACATCAGGAGCCTTAATTTCGATAAGTTTCTTGAGACGGTTGTTTCTGTTAATTACGCGACGATACAGATCGTTAAGATCTGATGTTGCAAAACGTCCACCCTCAAGAGGAACAAGCGGCCGTAGATCAGGAGGAAGCACAGGAAGGACTCTGAGAATCATGTTCTCAGGAACATTCTGTGATCTGATAAAAGCCTCGGCTATTCTAAGACGCTTTAAATGATCCAGACGACGCTGCTCTGATGACTCAAGTTTAATTTTAGAACGTAAATCAATTGCGAGCTCTTCAAGATCAATAGTAGCAAGCATCTCAAGTACTGCCTCGCCACCCATTTTTGCAACAAACTGCTTATCCTGCTCTTCAAGTTCGATATATTCATCTTCACTTAAGAGTTGCCCTTTACGAAGCGTTGTATTACCCGGATCGATAACAACGTATGATTCGTAGTATACAATTCTATCAAGGACAGTATTTGGCAGTCCGAGAAGATAACTGATAAATGATGGAACACTTTTCAAAAACCAGATATGAATGATAGGCACAGCAAGTTCGATATGCCCCATACGCTCACGTCGTACTTTTGAATGTGTAACTTCAACACCGCACCGATCGCAAACAACACCGCGATAACGGATACGTTTATATTTTCCGCAGTTACACTCCCAGTTACGTACCGGTCCGAAGATCTTTTCACAGAAAAGACCATCTCGTTCCGGTTTAAACGAACGGTAGTTGATGGTTTCCGGTTTTGTTACTTCGCCGAATGACCAGTTCCTGATTGTGTCCGGTGATGCCAATCTGATTGACACACCTGTAATCTCCTGCGCTTTTTTGTCAAGCTGGCTTCCAATATCTGCCACGTATAACCCCCTGGGTTAAAAGGCACCTTTTACAGTGCCGACTTATTCAAAAACTTATTCTGCGGTTTCTTCCTCAGTAAGAACATCAATATCAAGTGCGAGAGCTTTAATTTCGCGAACAAGCACTTTAAATGATTCAGGAATTCCCGCATCCGGCGTATTTTCACCTTTTACTATTGCTTCATAGATCTTTGATCGTCCGGTGAGGTCATCACTCTTTACGGTCATGATCTGCTGAAGAGTATAGGCTGCACCATATGCTTCAAGTGCCCACACTTCCATTTCTCCAAAACGCTGACCTCCAAACTGAGATTTACCTCCGAGCGGCTGCTGCGTAACCAGAGAATATGGACCAATTGAACGGGCATGGATCTTGTCGTCAACAAGATGACATAGTTTGAGCATATACATTGGTCCAACCGTTACATCATGATCAAACGGTTCTCCCGAACGACCATCACGTAATGTGATCTTTCCGCTTCTTGGCATCCCGGCTTCATCAAGCAAATCAAGAACATCTTCATAACTTGCTCCATCAAAAACCGGTGTCGAGATACGGATACCCAATTTCTGTGCTGCCCAACCCATATGCGTTTCAAGAATCTGTCCGACATTCATACGTGATGGCACACCGAGCGGGTTAAGGATAATGTCAACCTGACGGCCATCGGGGAGAAATGGAAGATCTTCAACAGGAAGAATCTTTGAGATAACTCCCTTGTTTCCATGCCGTCCCGCCATCTTGTCACCAACTGACAATTTGCGTTTCTTGGCGACGTAAACCTTTACGAGCTGTAATACGCCCGGCTTAAGTTCATCACCGCGAACCACTTTATCAATTTCTTTATCAAGTTTATCTTCAAGCTTTGCGATAAGGTCATTCGCTCTGTAAAGCACCTCTTCAGCTTTAAGATTCTTTGCTTCATCCTGACAGAGACCGTCTTTAAATGATATGTTCCGGAAATCAAGTTTTGACAAAATTGTTTTTGTCCACTTTTTTCCCTCACTGACAAGTACTTCACCGGTGTGAAAATTGGTAATTTCATTTGTCAATGTATCAGTAAGGATTTCAGCAAGACGATCAAGTCTTACTTTATCGATCTCTGTAATTTGTTGTGTGATTTCCTCTTTCAGATCATCAATACGCTTCTTGTCTTTTTTCTTTGAACGTTTATCGCGTTCTTTACGTGAGTAAATACGTGTATCGATAACAGTTCCTTTAAGACCCGGAGGCGCCTTGAGTGATGAATCGCGTACATCACCGGCTTTTTCACCGAAAATTGCACGGAGAAGACGTTCTTCCGGAGAGAGCTCTGTTTCTCCCTTTGGTGTTACTTTACCAACAAGAATATCTCCAGCCTCAACTTCTGTTCCAATTCTGACAACTCCGTTTTCATCAAGATTTTTCAGAGCGTCTTCACTGACATTAGGAATTTCACGTGTCAATTCTTCAGGACCGCGTTTTGTATCGCGGACTTCAGTCTCAAACACTTCGATATGTACTGATGTATAAACATCTTCTGCAACAAGCTTTTCTGAAATGATAATAGCGTCTTCGAAGTTGTAACCACGCCACGGCATGAACGCTGCAGTAACATTGCGTCCGAGAGCCAGTTCGCCCTCATGAGTCGCATGACCATCAGCAAGCACATCACCGGCTTTTACTTCCATGCCCGCCTTGACACATACTTTCTGATTGATACAGGTGTCCTGGTTGGAGCGCTCGTATTTTGTCAGTTCATAGGTATCAAACTCGGTAAGTCCGAGGATATCATCAGTTGCTTTATCTTTTGTTTTACGAATCACAATCTTGTTTGCGTCAACCTTTTCGATAATACCGGGGTTTTTCGCAACAATCATACAGCCGGAGTCAAATGCTGCACGAGCTTCAAGACCGGTACCAACAAACGGTGGTTCAGTTCTTAGAAGCGGTACAGCCTGGCGCTGCATGTTTGATCCCATGAGAGCACGGTTGGCATCATCATGTTCAAGGAACGGAATCAGACCGGCAGCGATACTAACAAGCTGCATTGGTGAAACGTCCATATACGTAATTTCAGTTGGCGCAACAACAGGATAATCTGCGCGATAACGGGCGAAAATGAGCTTTTCGACAAACTTACCTTTTGGATCAACCGGTGTGTTAGCCTGAGCGATGATATAGTTATCTTCCTGATCTGCAGTCAGATAAGAGATTTCACCTGTCAAACAACCATTTTCAACTTTCTGATACGGCGTCTCGATAAATCCGAATTCATTTACTTTCGCAAATGTACTCAATGATGCAATAAGACCGATATTCGGACCTTCAGGAGTTTCGATCGGACAGAGACGGCCATAGTGTGTATGGTGTACGTCACGGACTTCGAAACCGGCACGCTCACGGGTAAGACCGCCGGGACCGAGTGCAGACACACGACGCTTGTGAGTAAGTTCAGAAAGCGGGTTTGTCTGATCAAGGAACTGAGAGAGCTGACTTGATCCGAAGAATGCCTGAACAACCGTTGATACGGTACGGGCATTAATAAGATCCTGTGGAGTAACGTTTTCGGTATCACGAAGGCTGAGACGTTCTTTAATAGTACGTACCATTCTTGTAAGACCGACAGTGAACTGAGCACTCAGAAGCTCTCCTACAGAACGCACACGACGGTTGCCAAGATGATCGATATCATCAATGAAACCGATACCTGCATTAAGACCAATAATATATTTGTATGCAGCAATGAAATCGTCTTTGGTCATTGTGGTAATTTCATCCGGAGGAATGACACCAAGACGAGTATTCATTCTGTAACGTCCGACACTTCCAAGATCATAGCGTTTCTCATCAAAGAACAGTCGCTGAATCAGGTTACGTGCGGTTTCCACATTTGGCGGATCACCAGGACGCATTGTAGCATACATAAAGAAAAGAGCTTCTTCTTCTGATTTGGTAGGATCTGCTCCAAGGGTATTTCTGATAACCATATTTTCCGAGTTAGGAATATCCTTAAGAACTTCCACATGGTCAATACCGTTTGCGAGGATCTTTTTCCAGCGCTCTTCGTTGATTACTTCATTGGCGTCAACAATAATTTCGCCGGTTTCTTCACTGAAAATTGTTTTGGCGTTAACGCTGGAGAGGATTTTTTCTTTATTTTCATCGGTAACTTTAATTCTAATTGTGTCATGAAAGAGACCGAGAATCTCCTCATCGGTTGAAAAACCGAGTGCACGAAGAAGAATAGTTGCCGGCATTTTCTTTCTTCTGTCAATATTGACAGTAAGCACATCGTCAACATCAAGAAGAAGTTCGACCCATGAACCTCTTTGAGGGATTACGCGTGCTGTAAGAAGTTTTTTACCGTTCGGATGGATCACTTCATCAAAGGTGATACCAGGAGAACGATGAAGCTGACTGACAATAACACGCTCTGCACCATTGATAACAAAGGTACCGCGTTCGGTCATCAGAGGAATTTCACCGATATAGACTTCATTAGTGATTTTTTCAACGAATTTCTTTGTTTCACCATCCTGTTCGAAAACAAGAAGCGACATATCGACTTTGAGTGGTGCGGCATAGGTCATACCGCGCTCTTTACATTCCTTCAATGTATATTTAGGTATTCCAAGCTTGTACCCATCATACTCAAGTGAGTAGTATCCTTTGACATCACTTACAGGAAACAAACTAAGAAATGCACCGTGCAATCCCTGTTTTCTACGTTGACGTGGAGGGATATCCGGCTGCAGAAATAATTCGTATGATCTTGTCTGTATTTCCAGAAGATTAGGAAGCTCAGCCACTCTCTTGATCCGGGAATAGCTTTTTCTCTCTACCATTCGCAAATCCTCTCGATGTTGAAAGTCACATCTGTGACTTTAAAAAGTAAATAAATGACACAAAACACTCTGTGCTCAGAGTGTTTCGTGTCATATTGTGTTCTTTAAAAAATATGAGAGATTTAATATGCGTGAAAATCTGCACATCTCCAAAGAAGCAATTTTTACTTAACTTCGGCTTTCGCGCCGTTTTCTTCGAGTTCTTTCTTAATCTTTTCAGCTTCGTCTTTTGGGATGCCTTCTTTAACAGGCTTTGGTGCACCTTCAACCAAATCCTTCGCTTCCTTAAGACCAAGACCTGTAACTGCGCGAACAACTTTAATTACGTTAATTTTTTTATCGCCAGCTTCTTTAAGAATAACGTCAAACTCTGTTTTTTCTTCTGCAGCAGCAGCAGGTGCGCCACCAGCAGGTGCAGCAGCCATTGCAACAGGTGCAGCTGCTTTCACGTCGAATTTTTCCTCAATAGCCTTGATAAGATCTGAGAGTTCGATAACAGTCATCGAACCAATCGCATCAATGATTTCGTCCTTGGTTAAGGTAGCCACAATGAACCTCCGTTAAAAATAAGATGAATTTTAATTCTTTGTTAATTGTCCGGGTATTTATGCGTTTTTCTTTTCTTTCACAGCTTCGAGAGTACCCACCAGTTTCGACAGGATACCATTGAGGGCACCGGCGAATTTTCCCATAGGAGCCTGGAGGCATCCAAGGAGCTGAGAAAGAAGTGCTTCGCGACTCGGAATATCTGCAAGTTTAAGTGCATCAGTTGCATTGAACAATGTTCCATCGACATATGCAGCTTTCAGGTTAAGCAGATCTTTGTTATCTTTCTGAAAATCTCTAAGTACTTTTGCAGGAGCAGTACCTTCATGTGCTGCAACAGCAACAACTGTTGGCCCTATAAAGAACTTACTTAAACCTTCTTTACCGGTTTTTTCTGCCGCTTTTTTTGCAAGAGTATTCTTGACAACTATAAACTGTATTCCATTTTTGCGCAGATCAGAACGTAGCTTTGTAACTTTTTCCACGTTGATTTTGTTATTGTCTGCAACAAAAATTCCCCGTGCATCACGAAATACTGTTTCAAGCTCTTCTATAACTGCTGTTCTTTCAGCTTTTGTAGACATTGTCGTCAAACCTTTTTTTTATGAACAACTTATCAAATTACAAAACTATTTTAAATCGTTCTGGTTGATTTTTAGACCCTGACCCATCGTTGATGTCAGTGTTACTCTTTTGATATACTGACCCTTTGCAGCTGCCGGTTTTGCTTTATTGACAGCTTCCATAAATGTCTTGGCATTTTCAAGGATTTTTACAGAATCAAAGGAAAGCTTTCCAAGGGCAGCATGAAGAATTCCAGCTTTTTCAATCTTGAATTCCACTTTACCCTTTTTCAGTTCTCTAATCGCTTTTCCGATGTCCATTGTAACTGTTCCAACCTTCGGGTTTGGCATAAGTCCACGAGTACCGAGAATTTTACCGAGCTTTCCAACAACCTTCATCATATCAGGTGTTGCAACAACTGCGTCAAATTCAAGCCACCCACCCTGGATTTTTTGTGCAAGATCATCCCCACCGACGTAATCCACGCCAGCTTCCTTTGCTTCGGCTTCTTTATCGCCGGCTGCAAATGCAAGTACTCGTACATTCTTACCGAGTCCATGAGGCAATACGGCTGCACCGCGGACCGATTGATCGCTCTTGCGTGCGTCAACTCCGAGATTTACAGCGATTTCTACTGTCTCATCAAACTTGGCAGTCTTATTCGCCTTGAGAAACTCAATGGCCTCGATAGCCCCATATTCTTTGAGTCTATCGACTTTTGCATGTACTGCTTCGTACTTTTTTCCATGTTTCATGAATAACCGACTCCCTATTTATCTTTACAGACTGATACTAAACAATCAGTCTGTGACAGTGACACCCATGCTACGCGCTGTACCTGCTATAGAACGCATAGCAGCTTCAACACTTGCAGCATTGAGATCATTTAATTTCGTTTCAGCAATCTTTTTGACCTGAGCCATCGTAATTGTTCCAACTTTGTCTTTGTTTGGAACACTTGATCCTTTTTTCAAGCCAACTTCTTTCAAAATAAGCACAGGTGCAGGAGGTGTCTTAGTAATGAAAGTGAAAGACCGGTCTGAATATACGGTGATAACAACCGGAGTAATCAAACCACCAGAATCCTTTGTACGGGCATTGAATGCCTTACAGAATTCCATAATATTAACACCCTGCTGACCGAGAGCCGGTCCGACCGGAGGAGCAGGATTCGCAGCACCACCCGGGATTTGCAGTTTGACCTGTCCTACAACTTTCTTAGCCAATTTATCAAACTCCTGTTAAAATCAACTGATTGGAGTAACATGCATGAAATCGACTTCTACAGGTGTCGATCTTCCAAACACACTCACCATAACTTTTATTTTACCTTTTTCGGGATGAATCTCATCAACCACACCGTCAAAGTCTTTAAATGGTCCCTCTTTAATCTTCACAGCATCACCGATCTCAAATGGAACCTCGGATATCTGCTGACGCGATACTTTTTCACTCTGCCCAAGAATTCTACGAACCTCTTCTTCACGGAGAGCCTGTGGTTTGTTGCCGCCAACAAAACCAGTAACACTCGTACAGATTCGTACTGCGTGCATTGTTTCCTTGTTCAATTCCATTTCTACAAGAACATAGCTTGGAAAAAATTTACGGGTAGTTTTTAACTTCTTCCCGTTTTTAACCTGTACCACATCCTGCGTGGGCATCAGAACCTGTTTCATCTGATCACCCAGGTCTCCTGACTGGATTACTTCGTTAAGGTAGTTGAATACCTTACCTTCCTGACCGGAATATGTATGAACGACATACCAACGTAGTGCCATCAAAAGCCCCTGATTCTTACATGCGAATGGAAGTTTGAATTAATCCAACTATAAAGGTCATGGCCTGATCCACGCCATAAACGTATATAGAAACAACAACACTCAGGAAAACTACCAGAAGTGTTGCTCCCTGTACATCAGCCTTTGACGGCCATGTGACCTTGGATAACTCTGAACGAACATCTTTTAAGTATTGTATTATCTTTTGCATTTCAAAAACATCACTTTACAGGCCTGGAGGGACTCGAACCCCCAACCAACGGTTTTGGAGACCGCTACTCTACCAATTGAGCTACAGACCTAATTGATTGTGTTTTGACAAGTCCGTTCGCCGAATGCTTTGCGCAGACTGCAAACAGCCGTAACTACTTACTTTCTTTATGCGTTGTACGCTTTCTCTCAAAGGGACAGAACTTAATGAATTCAACCCTTCCGGAATGCTTACGCTTATTTTTTGTAGTCTCGTAATTACGTTGCTTACAAGATGTACACTCAAGCGTTATTTTTTCTCTTGGCATATTTTGTTTTTCACTTCAAAAAACGTTTAACGAACTATTCAATAATTTCTGTAACAACACCGGCACCAACAGTACGTCCACCTTCACGAATTGCGAAGCGGAGTTCCTTTTCCATAGCGACAGGACAAATCAACTCAACTTCGATCGGTGAATTGTCGCCAGGCATAAGCATCTCTGTACCTTCTGGAAGCTTGAGTGTACCTGTTACGTCTGTTGTACGGAAATAAAACTGAGGACGGTATCCGCTGAAGAAAGGAGTATGACGTCCACCTTCTTCTTTAGAAAGAACAACAACCTCTGCTTTAAACTTCTTATGTGGTTT
>CAYMGX010000142.1:0-6279 GCA_964390065.1 uncultured Fibrobacter sp.
TTGTGTGATTGGACTCTGCACCACTCCAGAGACTTTGTCTTTTTCCAGTTCAATCGTAAGCATCCGGTAAAACACGTCCAGAAAAGGCATGCTCTAACCATAGCCTGAATATAATTTATTAGAAGTCTGATCAGGCAGCTTTAGGTGCAGCTGTGGTAGTGGATTCTAATGCTGTTGTGGTTAGTGATGGTTTCCAGGTGGTAAGTAGAAATTGTTTTGTTGTTGTGCACGATTCTTTTGGTAATTCAGTGAGTAGTTCTTTGAAATAGGCAAGCGGTGTATGTCCATGCATTTTTGCGGTACTGATAAGGGAATAGATAATCGCCAGCCAGACTGCGGCGTCTTCAGATCCGGCGAACATAAAGTTCTTTCTGCCAATCGCAACTGGACGTATTTGATTCTCAACGAGAATATTACTTAACTCAATTCGTCCATCGGTCATATAGGCGTTGAAGTACTCCCACTGATTTATTGCATATGACAGTGCAATTCCTATTGGTGATTTTGGTACAACATCACTTTTTAAGAGTTCTGCATCCATCCACTTCTTTAGCGCATTCATTGATGGTACTACTTTTTCGATACGAAGCGCAAGACGTGCTTCAGGTGGTAAGTTATTGTCTCGGGCATATTGTTCAACACCATACCACTCACGCATTGTGTCAAGAACATGGCGTGCGCGTACGACATCGTATTTTAACGCTTTTTCAAATCGCCTTCGGACGTGATCCATACATCCAGCACGAATTATGTTGTTTTTCTTAATAATTTCAGAATACCCCTCATAACCATCAATTTGAAGTGTTCCTCTGAAGTCTTTAAGAAATTGAGATGGTCCATTGCTTGAGCGGTTATTCTGAAAATCAAACACGGTAATTTTCTGTATTGGATCATAATACACCCAGAGATACCCTTTGGCCGTTTTTCCAAACCTGTCCTTTTTTATGATCACAGGAATTGGCGTTTCATCAGCCTGCAAATAGGTAGATGAAAGAAGTAGTGCTTTATGGTCTTCAGATACTGGTTTAAGCCAGAATGCTGTGTTTTTGACAAGATCAGAAAGCCATGAAGTAGAAAATGTGACGTTGTAATCAAGTTCAAACATTTTCCTCTGACGATCGAGCGGTATACTGAATTGAAATTTGTTGATAACGATTGTTGCTTGAAGTGCAGGTCCTGCATTTCCTTTGTCGATTGGCAGTTCAGGCAATTTGCCGATAATAACTGTTGAGGTATCATTTCCGACAAATTTAGGTCTTGTTGTTCTGATTACTTTAAGCTGTGATGGAGTATCTAATTCATAATGCCATGAGACTTCGTTGCCAATACATTTCATTCCAGTAGTATCAATTTCCGGTAGAACAACCCGATCAATAATTGGTAGATGTGAAGGCATCACACCACGACCGTGTCCCTTAATAGTACCGTTTCTGCTGTTTTTCTTGCGAGTAAAGGAAACTATTTTGCCGGCTTCAGCTTCATTGGTTTCAAGTTCTGCTTTGCTGATTACATTGAGCTCAAGTGCTATTTGCAAATCATCCGATGGTATAAATCTCTCTGATTTCGTTCCAAAGACCTGCCGTCTGAGCCAATCGTTTTGGATTGAACTCGCCTTTACTTCATTTGTCAATGTGTCGATTTCTTTTTTTTGTGTAGCAATAACACCCTGAAGTTTGTCAATATACGTCGATTGTTCTGCAATAATGGCAAGTAATTCCTGACGTGATTTTATTATAAGGCTGTCTAGTGTATGTAATATCATATCTTGACTTAAAATAATATAAGTACTGCCAAATAGTCAACAATTATCTATACATATTACAATAGTATTATCTATGACACATACCGTTTTTGTCGCTTAACACTTGCAAGGTCAATTCCCTCAATGATAAGTATTAGCTGCTCATAGGCAATTTGCAGTGCATCCGGATGTGCACCTGGATCATCAGCAGGTGGCATCTGGAATTGGCCGGCTTCAAGACGCTTGTAATGCAGCCAGTAGCCATGTCTGTCCCAAATAAGAATTTTCATCTTATCCCTGTTTTTGTTAACAAATACAAACAAGCCATCCTTCATGGGATCTTTCCGGAAGTAGTTCTTAACTATTGCACAAAATCCATCAATGCTTTTGCGCATGTCAATCGGACTGCAACAGAGATGGATCGGCTGAATCGGGTTTGGTGAAAACATTACTTACCTCCGGTATATTTTCCAGTAAGTTCACATAATTCAGCAATGGTAAATGCACCAAAGATAATTGCACATTGTGTTTTCACACCTGATACACTTGCATCATTGTAAGCTGATGAATCCCTTTTTAAGCAGACAAATGACGGTTGACTCTTTTTGTCATCTACAATTTTACAGTTCCTATTAGTAACAGGCTTTTTCTTGTACAGATAATACCGCAATTTTTCAATGGAAATGTTATGTTGCTTACAAAATGCTTCCTGAGTCATAGCGCTTGAGCGATATTCTGACACTATAGATTCGTTGGATAGTAACATACTCTACTCCTGTAAATGGTGGAGTAGAAATATAAATGCAATGCAGTTAGCGGTGAAATACGTGCTTTACCGGATGTTTACGTTCAATCAACGTCTTCAGGCGCGCTCGCCGGCAATGTAAAATAGAAGAGACTTCCCTTGCCTAATTCACTTTCTACTCCGACTGCACCACCAAATTTGTCGATGACCGTTTTAACGATAGATAACCCAAGCCCATGCCCTTCGTACGCGGTAGTATGAAGTCTTTTGAATTCCTGAAATAAGGTACCAGCTTTGTCTTTTGAAATTCCTTCTCCATTGTCTTTTACCCAGAACCGGATATATTTCGATTTAGTGGGCTGACAACTGTGTTGCAAATCATAGCCAAGTTCCACAACAGGATTTATCTGCCGGGATTGATTTTCCCCATACTTTATTGCATTAATTATATAATTCACCCACACTTCGGTGATCCAGGGAGCATAACCAAACACTTGTGGCCAGTCCTCGGGCTTAGAAATTTGAACGCCATGTTTTTCTATGCTATATTCCAGTCTTTTAAGAGCATCGTTGACACTTAGGGAGATGTTAAAAACGCTTAGTTCATTTTGTTTAATATTTTTGACTCCAGCCAGCAACAGAATAGACTCTATGATATTGGTCATCTGTTTGGTACCATCATTGATAAACGTCAGCTTTTTCTTCAGTTTTGTATTATCGCTGGATACAAAATCCTGGATTAACGAATCAATTGACATATTTATTACCATCAACGGATTTTTCAAATCGTGGGCTACGGTACGGCCAAAGGCATCCAACTCTGCAATCTTTTGTTTGAGGTCGTTTTGTACCTTTCGCAACCGATGCACTAACGTTGAAATATACCCTACTGCGGTTCCGCATAGCAGATCCTGAACAAAACCAACAAAAAGACCTGGTACCTTGTTGTTGATGAGTAATTGTTGAGGCATACTGTCATGTGGCGGCGTATAAAATCCAATAACAATGGAAACAAAAATCACCAAGCCTGCCAATATTCCTGCAACAAAACCTCCCCGCCATGCTATTATTCCAACAAAAACAGTACTTAGCATAGCTATTGCTTGATCCGGGATAAAAAACAAAACAACATATATATATACCGTATTGATTATAAAAAACGATACCAGATCAACCAGCACTTTTTTAAACGGTTTATTAAATTGCAATTTGTTTTTTTTTAGGTCTGGCGTAGTCAAAAAATCCCGGAAAGTGTTTTTTTTAGTCTTCATGTATTTATAGTATCTCCATTGATTATGTTACCCGGGGCATTGTGATTATACCGTAATGATGCAGGCAAGGTCAATGGTGATTCTGATTGGCGGTGGCCAGTTATAACTTTCTGCGGGTAGTATCTTTTTCGATTTTTAATTTGGAATTGAACTAAACGTTGATATGTAAGTCATTAAAACCCAAAGGTGATTTATAAATCAACATCGTCTCGATTTCGTATAAACAAGCGAAAATAGAACCAAACAGTAGGCTGTTTAGAATGGTCACCATCAAGACTTCAACCGAATTTCATCGCAGTGAATCACTCGCTAACTCAGAATTCGGATGAGGTAGGGTGATCGATACAATACGTCCGTTATTATCATTGATCAGCGCGATACGTCTTCCTACGATGTCAATTACACGAATCTGTCAATTTACCAAATATAATCTGACGGTATCGCAACACTCTCATCAAGATATGATGCTTCCTCATCAGGGATCCGGCCATCTTTATACCGAGTGTCTTCCCAGAACAATTGCCACTTACTTGGTTTAGTGGTCATTTCCCAGCGCTCACCACTTTCCTTGACGACTTCATTTTTGGACTCATCAAAGTATTCAGGCCTATAATTTTCCTCCTTAACAAGACCGATTTCTCCAAATGTTGCTCCTGCGATAAGATAATTCGGACAACCGCTAAGAAACGAATATGGATTCCAGATTCCCGAATATGGTACTATATCATCTGATTTGAATCGTTCCGGATTATTTGGAGGTATAAATACAAAATCCCTAGGAACAGCACTGCTTTGATGCCTGAAATTAAAACACATCGGAATAGCATGACACCTTTTGATTGTTGTTTCGATATTGTCTATCATTTTTGATGCGATTGAGACAAGCTGAAAAGGCCCTGTCACTGCAAGTGTAATGTTATCCTTTCCGAGATCGCTGAAATCAGGATCATAGTGTCCATTGGTATATATAAATCTGTTTCTGAATGATGACTCGTTTGCTATCTGAAGATATCCCAGCTTATTACCACTTCTTATTGCGTCAAGTCCTTCGGTCGTAGCAATTATTGCATAATTCAGAGATTTTAAAGATCTGATTTCAGACTCATCACAACGATCTCCCATTCGTATCATAAATTTTTCATACTCAATAACAAAAAGTTTTAACAGTTCAAGATAGCGGGAAATATAGGTTATTGATGTATACCGTTTAATTGACCAGACGATATGGGTCACTTGATCTGGAGTAAGGGCGAAATCATTATCAGTTAAGCTTCTTTGCAACGATTTAACCCCACCATACGAATTCATGATACCTTTTTTCTTAAGATATCTGGCTGTTGGTATCTGACGTCCATCTATTGTAACAAAATCCATAGTAATTCTCCGTTATTTCTTTTTATTGTCATCAGGTAATGTACGTGCTGCAGTTGCTGCAGTGAGATTTCCTTTTGGGGCTATTTCTTCAGCTTTTAACAGCTGAACTGTAACAGTTGATGGGGGCACATTGTAATTTATGTGTTCAGGATCCCAATTAGTCGGTTTACGTGGAGTCTGAACCGGATCATTAATTTTTGTTGCAAAAGCGACATTCTCAGCCTGTTTGAAATCAATAACGAGCTGCGTTTCACCCCCGCTCAAATACTGGCCGAATGTCGCACTGTTGGGATCATTGTCTATCTGGCTTGCAATCTTCCCTTCCCAGACTTTAAGACCCGGCTTCTCAACAATATATTCAACAATTTCTTAGTTGTCATACTTCAACATTGCTCTTTGAAATGGTTCTAAAGTGTATGATTTATTCATTTATTTTTGCCCGATACCTGAAGCAAATATGTAACATAGACATTTTTACCTGAAAGCCAAATTTAGTGCCTGTATTTTCTGACTACAACAAACTCAACACTCAAACTAATTAGCTTCTGTAAACAACGAGTTATTTAAATCTTATGATTAACGGAAGAACCCAAGCAACACATACAGTTATACTGTAAAGTTCTTAATTGCAATCAATATAGTTTACTGAGTTAATAAAATGCATAAAATTTCTATTTTTTTATCACACCAACCCGAACTCCTATTTTTGCTAAAAACAGGGGGTTCAACGTGAGGACATGCTCAGTTTTGCCCTGCCATAGCCCTGCTTTAAGCGAGCCGGGGCTTGAAAAAAAGGTGGAACACTTATATTTTAGCATGCATCATGGATGTTCAGACGAAGATTGTTCTTTTAAGAGGGTTTTGATTACTTGAACTATCAAACCGGTTTCTGTACCTTATACCGAACCGATCAACCACTTGAAACCACAATTTGTATTAACAGCCCTTAAATGAGGCTAATGGAGGCGAAAACCCCGTTGTGGATTGATCAGCGCCAGGTTATGTTTCACCTGCAGAATATGAATCTGTCAAAAAATTGGCGTTTGATTAACACTGTGTCCATTTATTCGGGGGAATTTCATTGAAACATTGTATTGAAACATTGTATTGAAACATTGTATTGAAACATTGTATTGAAACATTGTATT
>CAYMGX010000142.1:6379-10457 GCA_964390065.1 uncultured Fibrobacter sp.
GAAACATTGTTATGTAATAAAAAATATACAAATATACGAACTTAAACGGAGGAGTTATGAGTTTGCTACGTAAAACAGTCTTTTTGAGTCTTTTAACCGGCGTGATGTCGTTAACGAACAGCGCGACATTTAACTATGCTGAAGCACTTCAGAAATCAATTTACTTTTATGAGTGTCAGCAGGCTGGGGAGCTACCTGATTGGAACCGGGTTGAATGGCGTGGGCCATCATGTTTAAAAGACGGCAGTGACGTGGGAAAAGATCTCACCGGCGGCTGGTTTGATGCAGGTGATCATGTAAAATTTAATTTCCCTATGGCGTTCTCGACAACATTCTTATGTCTTGGTGTCAAGGAATACAGGGATGCTTACGAGAAATCCGGCCAACTGACACATATCTTAAACAACATCCGTTTTGTCTGTGATTATTTCATTAAATGTCACACTGCGCCAAATGAATTATATGGCCAGGTTGGTAATGGCAGCCTGGATCATTCATTCTGGGGACCGGCAGAATCGGTTGAGGCTCATATGGCGAGACCTTCTGCAAAAATAAGTGAGGCAAAACCCGGAGCTGATTTGGCCGGTGAAACAGCAGCAGCACTCGCAGCAGCTTCAATAATTTTTAAACCCACAGATCCAACCTATGCAGCAACACTGCTTACTCATGCAAAGCAACTGTATGAATTTGCCGACAAATTTCGCGGTAATTATTCTGATGCAATTACCGATGCTGCAGGTTTCTATAAATCATGGAGCGGCTACCAGGATGAATTGGTATGGGGTGCTATCTGGTTATATATGGCAACAAACGACGAGACCTATTTAACCAAAGCCGAAACAGAATATACAAAATTAGCAACCGAACCGCAGATGACTGTCAAATCCTACAAGTGGACAATTGCCTGGGATGATAAAAGCTATGGATGCTATGTCCTGCTTGCCAAACTAACCGGAAAAGATGAGTACAAACAGGATGCCCAGCGCTGGCTCGATTTCTGGACTGTAGGTTACGAAGGAAACAAGATCAAATATACACCAGGTGGTCTCGCATGGCTTGATTCATGGGGCGCTAACCGTTATGCTGCAAATACAGCACTTATGGCGTTCATTTACAGTGATTTCATTGAAGATGCGACCCTGAAAACCCGTTATCATGATTTTGCGGTAAGGCAAATTAACTATGCCCTTGGTGATAATCCATTAAAACGTTCGTTTGTTGTTGGATTCGGAACTAATCCTCCCCAACGAGTTCACCACCGGACGACAGAAGGAAGCTATCCTGGTAATTCAACAGACACGATCGCAAGTAGACATATTCTCTATGGCGCATTGGCTGGCGGCCCAGGCAACAGTGATGATTACAAGGATTCCCGGGATAATTACACCAACAATGAGGTTGCATGCGATTATAACGCAGGCTTCACCAGTGCTCTTGCCCGAATGGTTAAAGAATTTGGTGGAGAACCAGTTGCTAATTTCCCCGAAAAAGAGCCGGCACGTGAACAGTTTTACGTAATGGCCAGTGTAAACGCAAGTGGAGAACGGTTCACCGAAATCAAGGCAACACTGTATAATAAAACAATCACTCCTGCACGTGTGTGTACAGATTTATCGTACCGTTACTTTGTCGATTTAAGTGAAGCAATTTCAGCGGGAATCGCGGTTGATCAGATCACAGTTAAAACCAATTACCTTGCAGGAAAAGCCAAGGTTTCCGGGCTTAAACCTTACGATGGCTCTTCGTCTGTTTATTACGTAGAGGTATCATACATCGGAGACTCGCTGTATCCGGGAACACAGGATTCGGATAAACGTGAAGCACAGTTCAGAATCGAGTTGCCATCAAATGCTGCAGGTACATCCTGGAACACAGCAAATGACTGGTCATTTAAAACTGTAGGCACAGGCAGCTCATCCGCTGTAAAAGCACTGAACATACCAGTCTATGATAACGGAGTCCAGGTTTGGGGTGCAGAACCAAATAAAGATCCTGTCAGCACCATCGAATTAAATCCGGGTACTCGTTCCATTCAAAAAATCGGGCCACAATTTCATTTTAATGGTCAAAAAATTTCTTTTACAAATATGAATGACCAAGCCAGCGTTTCAATTATCAATGCAGCCGGAAAAGTTGTTTACTCCGGGATTGTAACATCAAAAGCACACGTAAATGTTAATCGTCTGGGTACAGGCGTGTACATATGCAGATTAAGTACAACATCAGGAACACAGACAATAAATCGTTTCAGGATTGTAGAGTAAGCCGCTGCTGCGATAATAAATCCGATTTTCATGAGCCTGTAAGGCTCGCAAATAGCCCGGGGCACGTGCCTTGGGCTATTTTATTTATACCCGAAATAAAGCGCTTGATTTCTCTTTTATCCCATTCAGGCACCATCACGACAGAACAACTGTATAAAACCCCGGTTTTTTAACTATGGTAAACTGTTTCCCCTGCGTATTAGTAACCGTGGCAGAGCGGTTACACTTTGGAAGACACTGATTATCACACTGGTTTTTGACACATCCGGAAACATTCCGGATCAGACATTGCCGGGTTGTCATTATCGGTTTCCTGTAATTTATCGCCTGCCAGAGATCAATCCCCTGTGGAATCTGCACCTGTCCTACCTCATCCTTTGAAAACTCTGATGAAAGAAAGACTCCGCAGAATCCGCTCACTGTTGTCAATGCCCTGACAGCATAGGAATTGACAATGTTAAAACCGGGCCCTGCAATCCATTTTCTTCCCGACCGTGATGCCACATCCGCAATTCCGGTATTATCAGTTATAATCATCCTGCGATCAAGTTTATCAAGCAATGCAACTGCGTTTGTAAAATCATGACCGATAAGAATCGAACTGAAAAAGGGGATGACACTCTTACTGGCATTAATTGATGCTGCAAGCGTATCAATATTTTCAATATAATTAGGCAGAATCAATACAACGATATTGCACTTGCCATCACCTTGTAAACCACTGCCTTGCAAACTCTCAACAACATACGCTTTCCGTATATTTGGTTTCTGTGAAACATCCTGCCCGATCAGGGGAATTGCAAACCGTGACGCATCAATGGTGATACCGCTGAGTTTTTCCACTGCGACACATCGCAACCTGTTAAGTTCTTTCTGAGGGATAAAACAGTTTGTGCCAAGTTCCGATATATCAAGACTATCAATTATAAACGGTGTCGCACCAAGCCTTGAGAACTGTGCCATAAGACTTTCTTTGTCAAGCGGACGATTGGACGCTTCCAACATCGGTAGTTGCGAAAGAAGCGTAACTGAATTATCGGGTGATGAAAACACAGCATTCAGGGGTTCACCTGCAGCACCGCTCACCCGGATTGTCAGCGGGATCTTTACAGGTTGCATCGTATCAATAATCGCCTTAATCCTGTCGGCATCATCTGAGATCTCCTGTGTAAACACCTGATAGCCATCACAAATTAAACCTTTGAGTTTATGCTCAATAGTAAACTGATACTCAAACGGCCTGAGTTTCTTTACACATATACCTTTGCAGATAAAAGTAAAATCAGGTGTATAAATCAGAACTTCTGTATTCGCGTCAAGATCGGCATCGGTATCAAGTGTAAGTACCTTTTTGTCAGCCCAGTATCCTGCAACATTTGCAACATGCTTAAGCGATTGATCCCGTGATGAATCGATAAACATATCTGCACCAATGGTGCCATCAACATACCCTGATGTAAACTTGCGGTTAAATACTGCGTTCAACCGCTTGTCATCATGACGAATCGGTCGCCCCTCCTCAAGTGCATCAACCTGTTCTCTCCATGCTGATGTTACATTATATACATAGGGAAACTTTTTGATACGTCCTTCAATTTTGAATGAATCAACACCCGCATTGTAAAGTTTATCTGCTTCCGAAAAAACAAAGTTATCTTTCAGGTTAAATATTGCTTTTGCCGGCGCACGCTCTTTTGCATTATGTACAGAATACAACCGTCTGCAGGGTTGCACACATGAGCCCCGGTTACCGGATTTACCGCACAGGTTACTGCTCATATAGCACTGTCCCGAAAAAGAGATACAAAACGCGC
>CAYMGX010000143.1:0-10382 GCA_964390065.1 uncultured Fibrobacter sp.
AGTTGTAAAATTCCAATCATATGTGCAGTTATTGCATCCGTACTGCCGGTTGTTCTCGATTCGCTTGACATGATGGGTAGTGCTATGCTTAGTACATTTTGTTGTGGTTTTGCACCCCGCTGGTAGATACCGCTCAGATAGGGTTTTCGCAGCATTTTGAACTCTTTGAACCATTGCCACGACGACCGGTCACCACCAACTACATTTAAATCGGGATAATCAGCTTTTGTAATACCATTGGTATCGTATAGAATGATCCTGTCAATACCTATTTCCTTGTCAAGTAAATCCCTCACGATCATGATTGCCTCTGCCCATGAATTGTCGTTAATATAAGTATTTAGCAGTGGTCTTGTAGAGTAGGCCTTTCCTATGCGAATTAACAGATCCATGTTTTCATCAACAACCGCAGCAGCAAGTTTAGCCTCTGATTCGAGAATACGATACTGCTGTGATGTCGATCCGTTATAGTAATTTCTCAGTATGAGAAAAATTAAAAGAACCAACGTGACAAGAAGTGTAACCAGATAAAAAACTACACCAAGCCTTGCTATTGATCGGTATCTCATAAACATTAGAAAGCTGTTCTGACTGTTTGACAATGATTCTTTCTTTTGCATAACAACTCCTTGATGCTATTTTGCCGTTTTTACACCTTATCGTCAATAGTAATCAGGCAAAGATATATATTTAAGTAGTTGAACTTTCATATGGTGATAGCATTTTAGATCATGTATGTTTACCAATCTCGGTTTCATGTTTTTGATACATGTGTATATCCATTAGATGGGAATGGGGTGAGAAATGAATTACTGTGCACTATTGACGGGCTCTTTATTGTTGTGGGCCGGGAGCGTCTACTCAAATGACACCGTGACTAATAGCGGAAGTACCATCCTGTTTGTCTATGAAGAAAAAAATGAGTTGATAGATTTCTGGGTAGAACGGTTTAAAACAGCATTTAGTAACCAGAACCGCAAGGTGGAATATGTGGTAAGCGCTGATGCCAATAAGATAAATATTGAATCATATTCATCTGTGGTTATTTACGGGGCTGTACAGGCATTTACATTTAAGGGACCGGTGCGTAAATGGCTGAAATCGGATGTCGGCCTTACTGGAAAAAAGGTGCATCTGATTGTAACAGCCAGCAGATGGTTCGCTACGGATTATTTCAAACAGTTAAAAAAGCTGTTAACCAAAAAGAAAGCAGAAACGATCAATGCGGTCTCTGCTGCAACAGAAAAAATGTCCGATGCCGACAAAACCAAATTCGTAAATAATTTTGTTCAAAACATTCCCTGATTTTGTGCAATCGGCCCATTGCACAAAATGTGCGGGCGAATAATCATTCGCCCCTGCGCATACAAACACATTGACCCATTGCACAAAATATCCTGGCGAATAATGATTCGCCCATTCCCCGCGAAATGATATTTGCATACGATTCACGGATCACAATATTGCTTTATTCTGTATCATAAACCTATTTTTACACCTGCAGATTAAATAATCATTTTTCAGGAGGATCAATTGGATTTCATGAATTCTGTGCTCATTGTGGGGAGTGGAGGTCGTGAACACGCTATTTTGAAAGCACTGCTGCGTTCCGACAGGCCACTTTGCATGTATGCCTATCCCGGTAATCCCGGGCTTGAACGTGATGGCTGTATGATTGTTGATAAGCCTATCGAAAACTGGCAGGATCTTGCAGATTGGGCATCAGAGAATGAGATTGATCTTACGATTGTGGGTCCGGAGATTCCGCTTGTTGAGGGTATCGTTGATATCTTTAAAAAAGAAAGTTTGAATATTTTCGGACCATCAAAAGCAGCAGCCCAGATTGAGGGAAGTAAGGCATTTTCAAAACATATCATGAGGAAATATAATATTCCTACCGCTGCTTATGAAGTGTTTGAAAACAAGGACGATGCGCTCAAATACCTTAACGAAAAAGGTGCACCGATTGTTATCAAGGTAAGCGGACTTGCTGCCGGTAAGGGTGCTATTGTCTGTGATACAATGGAACAGGCAATTTCAACGCTTGATGAAATTTTTGATAAGAAGAGTTTTGGTGATGCCGGAAGTCAGGTGGTCATTGAGGAGAAAATGATCGGTGAGGAGGCCTCGATATTTGTTCTTACTGATGGAAAAAAGTACAAGGTTCTTCCCGCAGCTCAGGATCATAAGGCCGCTTTTGATAATGACAAAGGGCCGAATACCGGTGGAATGGGTGCCTATGCACCGGCGCCGCTTGTCGATGCTGCGTTAATGAAACGGATGGAGGATGAAATAATTGTTCCGACACTTGACGCAATGGATAAGGAAAAATGTAAATATCAGGGCCTGCTTTACTGTGGTGTGATGGTAACAAAGGACGGACCTAAAGTCGTCGAATTCAACTGCCGTTTTGGCGATCCGGAGACACAGGCTGTGCTACCGCTTATCAATTGTGATTGGTACGAGGTGTTCATGTCATGCGCAAAAGGTAAATTGACTGATGTAAAGTGGCAGATGCAGGCACAGTATTGCGTTTCCGTTGTACTTGCATCAAAGGGGTATCCGGGATCATACGATAAAGGTAAAGTGATCACCGGTCTTGATGATGCAGAACATGCGCGTAGTAATCTGGATATTTACCATAGCGGTACGATACTTGACAAAAAGGATCAGTTTGTTACAAACGGCGGGCGTGTACTTGCTGTCAGCGCCTGGGCTGATTCTCTTAGTGATGCCATTGGGCTTGCGTATGAGGGTGTTGCGGAGATCGATTTCAGTGGCAAACAGTTCAGACGTGATATTGGTGTGAAGGGTTTGCGCGCATTGCAGCTTAAAAAAACATGACAAGTGCATCTTTGCGATAATTCCTGACATTTACAAAAAGGTAAGTGATGCACGTGTCCGGGTAGCGTCTGAATTGTTGAATTACGTGTACAATTTTAATAAGGAGTAAAAAGATAGTGAGTCTTAAAGTCGCAATTGTAATGGGATCAAAATCTGATGCACCGATCGCCGAGAAGGCTGAGGCTATTCTTCGTGATTTTGATGTACAATTTCAAACTGTTGTCATATCAGCGCATAGAAATCCAAATAAAATCAGGGCATTTGCGCTAAGTGCCGAGAATGACGGGGTTGCGGTGATTATAGCAATCGCAGGTCTTGCGGCACATCTTCCGGGAGTGATTGCCTCTTTGACAACACTACCGGTGATTGGTGTTCCCGGGGATGGAGGACCGCTAAGTGGTCAGGATGCGTTGTATTCAATTGTTCAGATGCCGGCAGGTGTTCCTGTGGCGTGTGTCGGGATCGGAAACTCAAAGAATGCAGCGTTGCTTGCAGTACAGATTCTTGGTACCGGTGATACACTTTTAAGATCGAAAATGAAAGAATACAGAAAACAGTTTGGTGATAATGATGCCTGAGCGTATTCCGCTCGACAAATTTATTGCACCCGGCAATGATCATCTGGTGTATTATCTTGCATCATGGATTGCCCGGGGTGCAGTATTTGTTTATCCTACGGAAACTATATACGGTATCGGTGGAAGTACACAGGTTGCATCAGTGCACAGCGCGATTTACGAAGCGAAAAAACGTCCGGCAGGCAATCCAATGATTCATCTGGCGGGAAAAAACAGTGCGTTTAGTGAAATGCTTGACAATGCACCTGATGCCGCACTCTATCTCACTAAAAAATTCTGGCCCGGATTATTGACTATTGTTGTAACATCAGAAAGTAATCCAGATGGAACCGCAATACGGGTGTCGGATCATCCATTTATCAGTATGCTGTATAAATATGTTGATTTTCCAATATATTCAACGAGTGCCAACGTAAGTGGTGAACAGTACAATCCTGATCCTGATTACATATTCTCAAGTTTACGTCACGGGATTGATTTTATGATAGATGCAGGCCACCTGCCGCCCTCGCCGCCATCAACGGTGATAAAATTTTCCGATTCGTCTACTGTCAAGGTACTGCGTGAAGGCGTATTGACAAAAAAAGCAATTGCTGAGGCGCTTCTAAGTGGTGGATATTCTGTCACTGTCGAATAGCTGTGTTGATTGTGCAAAGATATATGAAAAATCAGTCGTAATTGATTATATTGTTAGAAGTTGAATATTTATGACAGGCTTAAAGGGTAGTGATTTATCGGTGTCTTATCGGGGAGATGCTGTAAAATCGTTGGTTATATCACATTAACAAGGGATTACAGGCTTACTACTACGAAAAAATTCGGGGGTCATAGACGAGACTCAACAAACAATCGAACGTTATTGGAGGCATTTAATGATTGTGAAGCTTTGTTATGTGATCCTGTTGCTTACAGCAGTGCTTTCTGCACAGAATCAGATAAAAATTTCCGGAACCGTTTTTGATAAGAGCACCAATTCACCGCTAACTGGTGCCACAGTGAAACTCATCAGTCGTAATCTTTCGGTACAAACAGGTAGTGATGGTACATTTTTACTTGCCGGTACAGCTGTTACAAATCCCAGTGCCGCTATACAGGGATCTGCTCACTACATCGACCGCGACGGGGTGCATTTTTCACTTTTCCGTGATGAAACAGTACAGATTTCCATCCATGATCTTAATGGCAGACTTGTAAAAGCGCTCTATTCCGGCATGATGGCTGCTGGTACATCAAGTATGAAATTACCGGTGCTTCCTGATGGTGTCTATGTCTGCATGATAAAGACATCAGAGAACACCTACTCAACACGTTTTCTGTCACAGTCTCAAATGAATTCAACAGCATATACTCAGTTATCTGGTCGTACTGAGGGTAGCAGGGACCTGATGAGAAGTGCTGCTGCAATGGCTGTTGATTCAATTGTTGTCAGCAAAACCGGATATATCCGGACTGCAGTTGCGATCGAATCTCTTGAAGAGTCGGATCTGGAAATTCAGCTTGGACCGGAGGGTGGATCTTTAGAGAATACAACCATCGTGCCGGATCAATCCTGGACATGTTTCATGCCGAATGGTATTCCGCCACCGGAACTTGGAACCAAGGTATTTACCATAACAATGAAGTATCTTAAAAAATATGATGTCGGGAAAACGAAATTCGGCACCAGACGGTTTTTTGATGTTAATAGCGGTGAAATCAAGGGATCAAAACTTAACGGAACGTTGTATAGTGGCGGGCTTGATTATGAGCTGACACTCTCTACCGGTTCTATTGAACTTGAACAGATTATTATTATTAAGACAAGTGATAGTAAACCGATTCTTATGCGTAATGCAGGTGTTGCACCAGCAGGTACCAGCGATGTCAGAGTGGTCCTTGATTTCGAGGCTCCAAACTCCAGTTCCTATACGTGGCTTCATACCGGCAAGTTTGCAGCAACCCGTATTGTTGACACCGTAGGAAAAACAATTTCTATGGATGTTTACGATATTACGAATGTCACGTTGCCATCAACAAAAGTCCAGATCAAAGATCCATCAGGTGTCGCCAATCAGACATGGGAGTGTTTAAAGCTGAGCGGGACAAGTGGTAATACAGTTATCACAGAAGATGTAATATGTACCGGTTCGATTGGAATTGGTGATACGAAAAACGGTTCTCGTAATATTATTCCGATTACCGGAGGAACTACAACAGGTAAGGTTGTTGGAAAGATATTAAACGGTGGTGCGGATTATCAAATGAATGGCGGTCTTGACGCACGGTACACACTTGCTCCTAATAATGGTGAATATATTATTGTTCGAAACTGTGGTAGTGGAAGCGGTCTTGTGCCGGTATTTGAGGCCCGTGTGGATGGTGAGTACGCATTTCTTAATGAGAATAAATATCTAAGTGACGGTCCAAAAGTTACTATGAATGGCTCAGACATGATTGTAAAGATTCTCTTCCACGAGATAAGGTAGCAACTTTTCCTGTGGACTATTGATAATAAATATGACAGTGGGTGGCGATTTCCCATCCCACTGTCATATTTGTAGTATATTGTCAAGTGTTTATAGGATCCTGTACAAACTCATTCTTTTAACCCTTTTTATGCATTAGGCTGTAACTCCGCAAAATTTATGTAATATGAATATCGAGTTTATCTAACAGCGTTGTCCAGATTCCTAAAATATCATCTATGTGATAATGAACACCTCTGGCTGTATCTGCTATTTGTGATGATGTCGTTACGGATTTGTTTTTTTAGCTACTGGATTTAGTCCGTTTTTCACGATAAGATTGTTTATTGATTTTGCGATTATATATCCTGATTTCCTGTCGTATCCTCCGGATAATACCATAAGAATTGGTATCTTATTGTCAAATGCATTCTTGAAAACGAATTCATCTCTCTTTATAATTCCCTCTTCAGTTATTGACAGATCTCCCAGCTTATCTTCAATAAAAATATCGGTACCTGCATTGTAAACTATTAATCCAGGCTTGAATTCTTCAATAGCATTGGGAAGCTCTCTGGCCAAATAATCAAGGTAGTCAGATGTGTTTGTTTGTCGTAAGAGTGGAACGTTATACTTAATGAACTGTTCTGCTTCTTCGTCATTTGGGTAAAGCATGTAGTTGTACATGTCAAGTATGGCAACTCTTTTATCGTTCCCTAAAAGTAATGAATTACCGTTTCCCTGATGTGCGTCTAAATCGACAATTAAAACTTTCAGATCAGGCTTTTTATTCCATATCGATTTTAAAGCAATCGGAACATCAGCAAAGACACAGAAACCTTCTCCGTTGTCTGCTTTTGCATGATGATATCCACCGCTAAGATTTATAGCCCATCCACATTGTAAAGCGAGTTCCACTCCAAGTATTGTTCCACCGGTTGCCAGTTTCATCGGTTTTAAAATCCCATTATAAAGAATGGGTTCAGGAAGGTAACGAAACAGAGGAATTTCAACAACTCGTGCAATGACACTCGATTTTTTTAACGATTTCAGATAGTGTTGTGTATGTACTGATAATAATTCTGCGTCAGAAATGATCTTCGGACAATAAAATTGAGAACGGCAAATCTGCAGCCCATCAATAATGCCCTTGTAGGCTTTTCCGTATTTCTTCGAGTCAAAGGGGTGGAAATTTTCTATACCCAATACTGATATATTGTAACCGGGTGAATATATTATCGGCAGTGAATCACCACATGGTTTTTTCATACCGGCATTACTTTCGGAGAAAATAAAGAATGCAAGGATCAGGATAATTAAAAAACGTTTGTTTTTATTCATTTACTTTTTATATTCCGGACCCGTGTTCTGTCCTGGAATCGTTCCAATTACAACCACATGAACGTTCTACACCAATCGTATCGGCAGCTCCAACCATCATTATGATAATAACCGTACTCAGTACTAAATAGTAAACTTAGGCACTGACTTGAGTGAATCAGCCACATTGTCAGCAGTGTTCGCAGTTGCTGTTTTTTCTTTTGCTGCAGATGCGGCCTTTTGTGCAATCTCCCGTGATGAATTAATTGCGGCAAGCTTGTCTTTGAGACTCCCTGTTGCTTGCGATTTTGTCTCATTGACCTTATCGGATGCACTCTGTTTAATCTTATTGGTCTGGTTGACCTTGTCTTTTACTGCCGCTTCACCCTGCGATTTGATATCGTTCACTTGTGCTTTTACGTCATTGACTTGATTCGTAGCATTCTGTTTAATTTCATTAGCCTGGTTGACCTTGTCTTTAACTGCCGCTTCACCCTGTGATTTGATATCGTTCGCTTGTGCTCTTGCCTCATTAACTTGATTTGTAGCATTCTGTTTAATTTCATTAGCCTGATTGATCTTGTCTTTAACCGCAGCTTCACCCTGCGATTTGATCTCGTCAGCTTGAGATTTAACCTCATTGACTTTATTGGCAGCACTCTGCTTAAGTTCGTTTGCCTGCCCGATTTTGTCATTAACAATGCTCTTCGTTTGTGATACTTTACCTTTAATGTCACCGATCTTTTTGAATAGACCACCATCTTTACTATAATCATCTTTACCACTTTTCGCAAGACCATCGGCCGCACCAGTCCATTTACCGTATGCACGGTTTCGCAGTATAATTACTGGTGGTGAACCATCACCAGCATCCAGTTCAAGGGTGTATGACAAATTTTCATCCAGATCTGTAAATATAAGCTCAAGCGTATTGTCGTTTGCAACAGCATCATCTGAAATTGTTTTTGTTTGTTCATACGTTTGTTGCAGATCTGTGCTGTAAAGTGTAAACTTGTCATTTTTTCGTTCAGGATCGTGTGGGTCAACCATTTCGAGAAACAAACTGAATGAATGCAATTCCGCAGTCTTATCGTTAGGCATATCCAGCATGGGGCTGTCGATTTTGTTTACACCGAGGCTGTGGCTGATATCCTTGAGATAGTATTGACACGTGGCAGAACCGTCTTTCTGCCATGTGGTGTAATGATCATTGTTGATAAAGTGTAGTTTTTGTATAGTGAGCCGTGCAATCATGGTTGTATCATCAATGCAACCCTCAACGGTTAATCTCATGTCTTCATCAATACCGTCAAAGATACCGTGAAGATTTCCGCGAAGCTTTGCACGGGAGGTTTCCTTGAGATATTCTGCGTTTACATCACAGAAACACTGTTCATCATACTGGAATCCTTTTGATCCCGGGACCCATTCAGCAGAGATGATACGCACCTCATCCTCAGGTTCCTCTTCTGCAGTGTTATCTTCAACACCAGTAACAACAGGTTTTTCTTTCTCCTCCTCCTTAGAACGGGCAATGCCGGGGAGGTTGATATCATTCCATACTCTTGATGCCATTATGTGCACTCCAACAAGGGTGTTTGGGTTTTATTCGGCTGCAATAACGAAAATACGTTAATGAGACATAGGGTGCAAGAGGGTTGTTGTTGGTGGTGGGAGACGGTTGTCGCATGCAGAATGCATTATACAGGATTTGTATGTTGATTGGATTTAAAGTTTTCTGTGTGCTTGCTTTACGGATAGTAAACTGTGTTTTTATAAAATACCCATACTTTTGTCGATCTAAAGAATCGGAAGAATTAATTAGAGCAACAATTAACAATCTGATCAGCCTTTTAAATTGGTGGTTTCTTAAACGCAATAGTTCTTCTGAATGTTATAATACGTCCATTATAATCAACCTCAAGTATTTTCGACTTGAATTTTTTAATAATGAAAACTGATTCCTCATTAGTATCAGAAAATTGAAAGCTTATTTTTTTTGTGTCTGTAAGTGTAAATGTACCATTTGCAGCTGATTTCGGAACTCTGCCTCTTAAGTACCAGTAAAAAGTATCGTCTTTATAAAAAACTAATAGAAAAGTATTTGACCCATATTCAGCATCCGATATTTTGCCCCACCAGTATCCATAGAGTTTCTGTTTGACGCTCTTTGGTTTGCAAATAAGGAATGTTGATAGTGTTGTAATAACCACCAACCCAATAAGCAAAAACAGTTTCATATTCAGTTTTCCTTTATAAAGTTTGGTTATTCCCATTGTATTTGAGTTACCTTGGCTGCTTTGCTTATTTTTGGCCCGGCCGTATTAAACGCCCAGATTTTTAAGTAGTCCAGGAATCCTCCTGGAGTTTGAACGAGAGATGGTTTTAGTACTCCGGCTTTCTCAAGTGATATTCGTACGGTTGTGGTACACTGTTCACCAGACCATGGAATGCAGGCATATTTTCCAATATTGTTATAACGGTCTTTCCACCACTTTTCAATTAATTCTGCCTGATGGTTTGATACCGTAAATTCAACTTTGTATACCTTTTGCTTAATACTAGTTTGTATCATGGAAAGAACATCTGATAAATCTACATCAGACAATTGTGTAATAGTACTGGAAGCATCCTTTACTATTTGATCCCACCAGGCAGCTCCAGGTGTCCCGGTAATTGGGTTATTTCCTTTAGGGTTATTATCAGGGATATTTTGGTGAGGGTTATCTTTAGTGTTAGGGTCTTTATATTCAGCGGTATTCGGGCCATAATCATAAAATTCTTCACCGATTGCTATTGCTGTATGCCCACCTAATCCCATTCTGCCTGCGATGTCCCAGTCTTTTGAATGGGGAAGTTCAATTAATACTGTTATTAAAACACCTTTGTCTGCAACATATAAAAAATCATCCGTTTTGGATGGATAACGTACATCAGGTGTTTGGAATTCACCCATTGTACTTTCGGCTTCAAAATAGTACTCACCAATAAGGTCAGATTCCTTAGTAAACCATGTTTTGTCAATTAAAAACTTCGTGTGCATGCAATTGTTTTGTATTTTGACAGTAGACTTTTTAATTTCTTCATCGGCAAGCAAGCTAATAGGATCCCATTCTTTTATAGTAATCGTGACAGAGGTGTTATCTGGTACACCAACAGTCTCTATGTAGATATATACAGAATCACCTTCTTTTAA
>CAYMGX010000144.1:0-10374 GCA_964390065.1 uncultured Fibrobacter sp.
GGTATGAAAGTCATGTATGTTGCATGGGCATACGGATTTGGAGCAGCAGCATTAATTATGGGGCTGTTTACGTTGTTTCATATTGTTGCATTGCCTGATTTTGAGACCCGGACAAAAAAAGTTTCATCAGCGAAAAAAGTCTATCAGGATTTTCTACTTTCGTTTTCATCATATCTCGAGATTTCAGTTGAACGTACTAAAATAGCACTATTAAGCGGTATCGGCGCATTTGTAGTTTTGTCAATTATCCTGATTGCCTGTAAGCTAAGTTATGTCCAGGCTCTGGCGTATGGACTACTCGCCATGCTTACTTTTTTAATTGCTCAGTCCCGGCCATTAGTTGCGCTTAGCCTTGTCTTTATAATTTTTTATAAAATAGGTGATGAGATAATCTTTTCGATGGGTACTCCGTTTTTGAAACGGTATTTGATGGTGTCAAATGATCAGCTTGCATGGATGACGGGACTTATCGGACTTGTTGGTTCTATCGCAGGTACGACAATTGGTGGGTTATGGATTAAAAAAGTCGGGTTAAAAAAGGCTATCTGGCCTCTTACCCTGATCATGAATGTAAATATTGCTGCGTATATATGGCTTGCCTGGGCGCATCCGTTGGCGACTATTATGATTGATGGTAAGGCGGTTCCACATATATCAGGCCTCGTTACCATCAGTGCAGTATACTGTTATGAGCAGATTGCTGCAGGTTTAGGAAATGCTGTGCTGATTGTTTACATCTTAAAAACGTGTAAAAAAGAGTTTAAAGCCGGACACTATGCCATCGGTTCTGCTTTTATGTCAGTTTTCTCATCAATTTTCGGCGGGTTCGGAGGAATTATTGTTGAGAAAATGGGGTATATGAATCTGTTTGTAATCGGTCTCTTTGCAACAATCCCTGCAATGGCGCTTATGTTTTTTGTCAGAATTCCTGAGGAGCAGACAGCGGAGAAGAAGGTTGTAAGCAGCAAGTAGCGGATCTCAGTACTCTGCGAGGATTTTCAGAACAACCATTGTGTTAACCGATTCTTTTCAAACGAAGCCTGAATCGCTCATGAAGTTCTGCAACTCGATCAACGATGCTCCTTACGATCTGCTTCACTGTGGTTTCAGAGGCTTGTAAATTCAGTGGTGTTGTAAGATGAAAATCAGACCTAAAATAAAGAAAATTACAAAAAACTACCCAATTCCAAAAAAATTTATTATATTACTCGGCCATTGTTGTACCCCTTGTTGCTGACTCTGCAGTTTGCCGCTACCGGCAAAATAGTATTTCGCAGCAAATGACTGTAAGGTACTGCTGAATCAATGTGGTACAGCTGAAACAAAGTATGGTTGTACCATTCAGAATCAGCCGATCAAAGCAATAAATGTGGTGCACGGGGATAAACAATTATCATATAATGTACATGAAACGCTATTTCAAGTGAGAGGTTTTACTGTTTATGGCGACGAATCTTACCAAAATGCGCAATCTGGGAATCAGCGCACACATTGACTCCGGGAAAACAACGCTTTCCGAGCGTATCCTGTACTTCTGTCAGAAAATCCACGCTATTCATGAAGTTAAAGGTAAAGACGGCGTTGGTGCAATAATGGACTCAATGGATCTCGAACGTGAACGCGGTATTACTATAGCTTCCGCTGCAACCAACGTAACCTGGAAAGATTACGATATCAATATCATCGATACTCCGGGACACGTTGACTTTACAATTGAAGTTGAGCGTGCGTTGCGTGTGCTTGATGGTGCTATCCTTGTATTGTGCTCTGTCGGTGGTGTTCAGTCACAGTCAATTACTGTAGATCGCCAGTTAAAAAGATATAATGTTCCACGTCTTGCATTTGTAAACAAGTGTGATCGTTCCGGTGCAAATCCATTCCGCGTAAAAGATCAGCTTCGTGAAAAACTTGGTCATAACGCCGTTATGGTTCAGATTCCTGTCGGTCTTGAGGATAAGCTTGAAGGTGTTGTTGATCTCGTTACCATGAAAGCATACTACTTTGATGGAAAAAATGGTGATGATATCCGTATTGAAGAAATTCCGGCTGATCTCGTTGACCAGGCCAAGGAGTACCGTGATATCATGCTTGATGCAGTTTCGATGTATTCCGATGAACTTGCTGAAGCATACCTTGAGGGAACCGAGACTGAAAAGCAGATTCGTGATGCAATTCGTAAGGGAACACTTTCTCTTGATCTTACTCCGGTATTCTGCGGTTCTGCTTATAAAAACAAGGGAATTCAGCTTCTGCTTGATGGTGTTCTCAACTATCTTCCCGATCCATCAGAGGTTGATTACCATGCGCTTGATCTTGATAAAAACGAAGCAAAAGTTCCTATCATTCCAAGTAGTGATGTACCCTGTATCTGTCTTGCTTTCAAACTTGAGGATGGACAGTACGGCCAGCTTACCTACATTCGTGTTTATCAGGGTTCTATCAAAAAGGGACTTGAGCTGACCAATACCCGTAACGGCAGGCGTTTCAAGGTCGGGCGCCTTATCCGCATGCATTCAAATTCAATGGAAGATATTGATTACGCAGGTTGTGGTGATATCGTTGCACTCTTCGGTGTTGACTGTGCATCAGGTGATACGTTTACTGAAAACGGTATGAACTATGCAATGAGTACCATGTTTGTTCCTGAACCGGTTATCTCTCTTGCGATTAAACCGAAAGATAAAAAGTCTGCAGATAACCTTTCAAAGGCACTTAACAGATTTACCAAGGAAGATCCGACGTTCCGTACTTTTGTTGATCAGGAATCGAATGAAACTATTATCAAAGGTATGGGTGAACTTCACCTCGAAATTTATATTGAACGTATGAAGCGTGAGTACAAGATTGAGCTTGAAACAGGTATGCCTCAGGTTGCTTACCGCGAAACAGTTACTCAGTCTGCACGTTTTGACTATACGCATAAAAAGCAGACTGGTGGATCTGGTCAGTACGGACGGGTTGCCGGTATTCTTGAACCAAATACTGACAAAGATTATGAGTTTGTCGACAATATCAAGGGTGGTGTGATTCCAAACGAATATATTCCATCATGCGATAAAGGTTTCAAACAGTGTGTACCAAAAGGAAAAATTATCGGTTTCCCAATCGTTGGGGTTAGACTTACCATCGATGACGGATCATTCCATCCGGTTGACTCATCAGACATCGCTTTCCAGCAGGCAGCTATTGGTGCGTTCTGGCAGGCATTTGAGAAGGCAAAACCGGAAATTCTTGAACCGATTATGAAGGTATCTGTTGAGGGACCAACTGAATTTCAGGGAAATATCTTGGGTTCTATAAACCAGCGCCGTGGTATCATTGTAAGTACTACTGAAGAGTCGAAATTTACACGTGTTGACGCGGAAGTTCCTCTTAGTGAAATGTTTGGTTATTCAACTGTGTTGCGGTCTTTGACACAGGGGAAAGCTGAATTTACCATGGAATTCAGCAAGTACGGCAAAGTGCCAAACGCTCTGGCTGATGAACTTAAGAAGAAGTACGAAGAGAAAAAGAAGAACGAAGCCAAGAAGTAAGCCTAACAAAGGAGACCGCACGATGATCCGTAAAGAGCTCAACACGAGAAGTCCACTGCGCATTCTTGAGAAATCAACGCGAGGTGGTGTCGGAAAAGGCAATATTGGTGTATTTGCGGCGTGCAAAGGTATCGGAAAAACCGCATGCCTTGTGCATCTTGCAACAGATAAGCTTTTTCAGGAAAAACATGTGATTCATGTGTCGTTTTCTAATGATACAAGTCATATCATTGCCTGGTACGAGGATATTTTTGAAGAGATTTCAAAAAGGTATAAGCTTGATAATGCTATGGATGTTCATGATGATATCATACGAAATCGTGTAATCATGAACTTTCGCCAGGATGGTGTAAGTGCTGATCAGGTCAACAAAAGCATCTCCTCTATGATAAAAGACGGGCATTTTACTGCAGATAGTGTTATCATTGATGGGTATGACTTTTCTAAGATCACGAAGGATGATTTTGCCTGTTTTAAAAAGATGGCAGAGGCACTTCAAATTGAGGTCTGGTTTAGTGTAACACTTCCTAAAGACGGTCAGGTTCTTGATTCAAATGGGATGCCAACAGTCTTGAATGAAGTGGCTTCAGATGTAGCAATTGTGATCGTTTTAGAGCCAATGGACTCTTTTGTCCGTCTTAAACTTGTTAAAGATCATGATGTTATTCCTGGAGAGAAGCTGAATTTAAAACTTGACACTCAGATCCTTCTGATTGCAGAAGAGGCCTGAAAGGTTATTTCTGAAAATATTAACCCTTTCAGCGCAGTGTACTTACTGTTTCTGAGGCGGGTTTTTATGAAAATAAAACTGCATTTACCGGGGTTGATTCTTTCAGCTGAAGTATTTGCAGTTTTTTCTTTTTCTGCATTCTCAACTGATCTTTCCACTCGCGTACCGTACAATCTGGCTATTCCAAAAATATCAATCGGTTTTGAAAAGGACTCAAAAACGTGTTCAAGAGTGAGAATCTTTTTCGACAAGTCAGACGATTTCTACGTAATAACTCAAACTGATGATATGTTTGTTAAGGTTGGAAGAAACGGACAGGAAAAGAAGGTGTACAGGGAACCAGAGTATAAAGCATATCTGATAACAGATTTTGAAGCGGCTCAGATTGATAAGGTTTGTACCGGTTTTATTACTATTCTTGAGCAATTTGAAAAGGATCTGCGGAACGAAAATTGGGGAAAATGTCTTTACCTTGATGCTTTCCTGCCAAATTTTCTGAACGGTTTCTATTACATGATGCTTATGGCGAAAGCAGCAAGTGATGATGTACCGTCAGATGCTAAAATTGATGAAAAGCTGTACGATATATCGTTGACATCATCTAAAACTGAAGACAGGATAAGAACCTGGTGCGCATCTATGGAATATATTGTCAGTTTGCGAATCGCTGCAAAAGAGCTGGCATATGAGCTTAAGAACTGGCAAAAAAAAGAATTGACTAATCCAAAACGCGATCCCGAAATATCACAGGACTCCGGGATGTTTAAATCGCTCGTTTTTTTCGAAAAACTTTATTTTAATAAGGCTAAGGCTTCCGGACAGAAGTAATTCCTCGTTAAGTACTCACTCAAAAATGTTATTTTATGCACACACCATTTAGTCTGCTTGCTGGTAATGTTATATATTTATAACATATTTGTACGGTCTGATTTTATTCCGGTCTGGTGCTTTACTATAGTGTCAAGTATGTCTGTGTCAGATCATCATGGTGGAATTTTCTATTTTTTTAATCAGTAGAGAAAATGAATGATACGTAAACTTGGTGTAATACTTAAAAGTATGGTTCAGATTGATAGTGCGCTTCTTGATGAGGCTGCGTCAATAGCCAGGCATTCAGGTGTGCGTATTGGTGCTGTACTGACAGAAAAATGCCATATTCCCGAAAAAACCATTTATGAGGCACTTGCAGAGCAGTTTTCCATGGAATTTCTTCCAGGAATTGAGAACCAGGTGGCAATAGAACTTTTAAAGGAACTCCCAATAGAACTCTTTAAAGATAAGCGTTGTATGCCACTAAGTTCTACTGAAACATCACTACGTATCGCAATCGCAGATCCGCTTGATTTTGACATTTTGCTGCTGGCATCGGTTTGCAGTAATCTTGTCGTTGATGCAGTGCTTACATGTCCCTCCGAGATTGACAGGGTACACAAGATTCTGTTTGAAGGGGATTCAGTCTTTAAACATAGCGCCGGAAAGATCTCACGGGAATATGAAAAACAGATGAAAGAGGAAGAGTCGCTTTCGATTGATGAAATACGTCAGACAACCGAAAGTGAACCTGTTGTCAAGCTCGCAAATCTGATTTTCGATGAAGCTATTAAAGTCGGGGCATCCGATATTCACATTGAACCATCAGAGCAACTGGCGGTTGTCAGGTTCAGGGTTGATGGAATGCTAAAGCAGCATACCGAAGTTTCAAAATGGATGTTCTCACCTCTTACATCCCGCATAAAAATTCTTGCTGATATCGATATTGCAGAACGACGGATTCCTCAGGATGGTCGTATCCGGTATAGTGCTGATGGTCAGGTTTATGATTTTCGTGTGTCAACACTCCCGACTCATTTTGGTGAAAAAACAGTTATCCGCGTTCTTAAACATGATAAAGCACTCATGGAGGTACGGAATCTTGGCTTTTCGCCAACAGATCTGAGCCGTATTAATGAACTTGTTGAAAAACCACAGGGAATGATCTTTGTTACAGGACCTACCGGTAGTGGTAAAAGTTCAACACTCTTTGCATGTCTTAACCGGATTCGTCACAAAGCAATTAATATAACAACGATTGAAAATCCGATTGAATACAAGCTTGATGGTGTTAATCAGGTACAGATTAATGAAAAGGCGGGAGTAACATTTGCAACTGCCTTACGCTCTATATTACGTCAGGATCCGGATGTAATTCTTATTGGTGAGATTCGTGATAACGAGACTGCACAAATTGCAGTGCAGGCATCACAGACTGGACATCTGGTGTTTTCAACACTTCACACTAATGATGCAATCAGTGCTGTTACACGATTACGTGATCTGAGCATTCCCGGATTCCTTATATCATCATCAATACTGGCAATCATTGCACAGCGTCTTGTTCGTGTCCTTTGTCCTCATTGTAAAGAAAAAAGTGCATTGTCTGATGATATCAAATCACGATGGAATACACTGCTTGGCAGCTATCGTCTTCCGGATTCTTATAATGCAAAGGGTTGCGAAAAATGTAACAGGAGCGGATACAAAGGTCGGATGGGAATTTATGAAATAGTAACAATTAATGAAACAATAAGAGCACTCATCGCTGAAAATGCTCCTGAAACAGTACTACGCAAAACGCTGAGGGAGACCGGGTTTACAACACTTATTCAGGATGGTATTGCCAAAGTGGAGCGCGGATTGACATCACCGGAAGAGATTCTTCGTGTTGTGCTTGTTGAGGATGCTTTACAGATGGTGGAATCGGAATAGTAAAGGGATAATATATATGTTTAAGTCGCTGATCAAAATGTTAATGATCACTTTCGTTTGTTCAACACTGAATGTTGCCGCGCAGGATTCAACGCAACTGAAACCTGAATCCGGCAGGGAACAATTGCTTTCCGTTGATGTCAAGGATACTGATATTCGTGATGTTATCAGGATGATATCAAAAGGATATAATCTTAATATTCTGCTTGATCAGGCGGTGAATGGTAAAGTTACATTGCATCTTGTTGATGTGCCGATTATGGAGGGGCTGAGAAGCATAGCACAGGCACAGGGTCTTGCTGTTATTAAGGATGGGAATGTATATAAAATTCAAAAAGCAACCGCGGAAGAAAAAAATCTCATACGATACATTGATGGCAAGTTGACTGTTGATGTCCAGAATGTAAATGTCAAGGAATTTCTTCGCGAGTTGTCATCAAAAACAGCGATGAGTATCATTCCCGGGGCAAAGGTTGATGGACTGGTGTCGGGAAAACTTTTCCAGGTTGATCTTGATGATGGTGTGAGAGCTATTCTTGAAGGAAATGGTTTCAAGGTGGTACGCCGCCGCAATATCTATCAGGTGGAGCTGGAAACTGCCGGTGCTGGTGGCGCTCAGGCGGGCATTGGTTCCCGATTAAGAACTCAAACAAGTCGCGGCAATTTACAGGTTGATTATAAAAATGGTCTTCTGTCTATCAATGTTGTTAATGGAGATCTTGAGGATGTCATTAATGCGATTGCTGATCAGAGCGAAAAAGAAATCGTAACCTATGGAAGTATAAAGACAGAAATCAACGCGAAGCTTGACGGTATACCACTTACTGAAGCGCTTGCACTGCTGCTTGGCGGAACACGTTTTACGTTTGTCGAAAAGGATAATGTTATTCTTATTGGAGATCGTAATACCGCAACTCCATCCGGGCAAGCATTGTCAAAATCAGAACTGGTCCATCTGCGTCATATTAAAGCAGACAATGTTCCGGCAATTCTTCCCAAGGATATTCCGCCGACCAATATCCGTGTTATCAAGGAACAGAATGCATTACTTATTTCGGGCACATCTGAAGATATCGTTTCAGCACGGGAGTTTCTTCATACTATCGATATTCCGACACCACAGGTTCGCATTGATGCTGTGATTGTTGAATTCAAAAGCAATCTCAACAAAGAATTCGGGATGCGTGCAGGAAAAAGCAGTGATAAAATAAACAGCTCGTACAACATTACTCCTGCGCCGTCAATTAATACCTATAAAGAATCTGATTACACCGAGCTGGGGGTGAGCGGGAAGTTCTTTAAAAGCTTATGGGACGATATGTTTGGCAAAGGAAATCTGGGAATTTTCAAAAACCTTCCCGAAAATTTCTTTGTGGCGCTTCGATGGCTCGAAACACAGGATAAAGCAAAGGTACTTGCTCAACCGTCAATCATGACGCTTAATGGTAATAAGGCGTCAATTGACGTAAGTGAGACGCAGTACTTTACAGTTGTGACTGGTGTAGGTGAAAACCAGACATCACGGTTTCAACCAATCAAGTTTGGTATACAGCTTGACATAACGCCCTGGATTTCTCAGAGCGGTCAGATCACTGCAGAAATTACACCAAATGTATCAAACTCCGATCGTCCGAATGCTCAGGGCTATCCTAATGTCTCATCAAGGGCGATTACCACGACTGTTCGGCTCAATGACGGCGAGACGCTTGTTCTTGGAGGACTTATCAAAAATCAGGAATCAATGAGCTATAAGAAAGTACCTTTTTTTGGAAGCCTGCCGCTTATTGGCGGTCTGTTCAGACATAGCGGGAAAACAACGATTCAGTCAAATCTTGTCGTTTTTATTACACCTCATATTATTACAAGGGGTGAGGCCGTTGACATGCAGAAACAAATTGATGAATTCGATGTACACGATATGGGATATATTGAAAAGAGTATTCATAAAGGTTTTAAAAAAATTAGAGACAGATATGATGACCGTGCTGAAAAACGTAATAACAACAAAGCATCAGGGGATACTTCAGCAAACGATACAGCCGGAACAATCGATTTACGAGTACCGGTTGAAGCTGATTCAACGGTAAATAGAATCGCTGATTAACAAAGAGAATGTCGATTAACAGGTAGTGTCATACATGCAGAAAAAATTATACGGCATAGTTCCAGCTCCTGATGGTTCGTTTGTTCAGGTAGCAATATCTGAAACGAATGGTACATGGAAGGTTGACACCGTTCTCTGCCGTGATGTCAATGATGCTATACGAAATGTTTTGCTCCTTAATAAAAAAATCATTTTGGGTATCCATTCTCACTGGGTACATAAGGATGTTCCAGAATATCTCTCTCTGAAAAATTCCAAAGCATCATTTGGTGATTTTTATGCTGTTACTCCGACGACAGAATATGCCCTGTATTCTGAAACATTAAAAAGCAATCTTGGGGGTGTGTATACTGATGATGCATACCTGTGCACATTACCGATTCACCTTGTACCGCGCATCTCGCATTCATTTGTTACTGTTGCAAAGGATGTTGATACTTACAAAGTGGGAGTTATCATTCAGCTGCAGCTCGTTGCTGTTTTTTCGGTTCCGGTAACAGATAATCGTCAATTGAACGGTTTCCTGTCACGTATCTACCGTTACTGGACAACGCTGAACACCGACAAAAAGTACCCGGGAACCACAGTGTTGCTTAATTGTCCGGATATAACAATCTATGATGAGGATGAGACGGTTCTGCATCTTTCTTTCTATCCTGAAGATGTTACTGTCGTAAAGGCTGCGGGTGTTGCACTTTGTGAAATTGAAGATGGTGTTCCAGCATTCAGTAAAGAAACGCCGGAGTGTACAGTACGCAAAGTACGCAGTGGATTTGTATTATCATCAAGTGCACTGGTCTGTATTTCGCTGCTTGTATTTGTTTTTGTGGCTGCTATGAATTTTTATCTGAAAGGACAGATTGAGTCGGGGAAAAGAGTTTACAATAAGGAGATAGGACAGAACAGGGAAATAAGAGACCTGTTTAAAACCGGTACTCAATTAGCTCAGCAGATCGCATCTCTTGATTCTACTGGTGCTAAACGATCATCATGGGCAAAGCTGCTTCAGTATATCGGTTCAAATAGACCTGCTGGTCTGTTTATTGAAAAAATGGGTACTGATAAATCTGAAAAATCCGGAGAATACAGGGTTGCCATTGCCGGATGGGCCGGTAATGAAACTGCTGTTACTGAAATGATGAAACGGCTTAACGGATCTCCTGTTATTGCGAATGCTGTTCTACAGACAATGCAGCAGGATCCAAAGAAAAATAACTATTTTATATTCAAAATTATATGTCATTTGAAATCAGAAAAATAAC
>CAYMGX010000145.1:0-8439 GCA_964390065.1 uncultured Fibrobacter sp.
AAAGATCTTGTCCCGTATATCATCGCGCAGGTTATTGGCGGTATTGCTGCGGGAGGTGTACTCTATCTTATCGCAACAGGTAAAACTGGTTTCGATCTTGGCGGCGGATTTGCATCAAACGGGTATGGTGAACATTCACCAGGTGGTTACACTCTGTTTTCAGCACTTGTATGTGAAGTTGTAATGACAATGATTTTTCTTTTTGTTATCATGGGGGCAACCGACAAAAAAGCAGCTCCGGGCTTTGCACCCCTTGCTATCGGGCTTTGCCTTACCCTGATACATCTGATCAGTATCCCGGTTACCAATACATCTGTTAATCCGGCGCGAAGCACAGGAGTAGCGATTTTCGCCGGTGGCTGGGCGATCGGACAACTCTGGCTCTTCTGGGTTGCACCTGTTGCTGGTGGCATTTTAGGAGCACTTTTTTATCGACTTATTGGAAATTCAAAAGAATAGTGTATCTGTGCAGAGATCCGGAATATGTACTGTGAAAATAACAATCAAGCTCCGGTTCTTCTGTTCAAAACATATCTTCAAATAGCACAGGATTCTATGGTCTCAAATGCATTTTCATGGTCCACTTGTAGCCTTTCAACATATGGTTACGCTGCTGACATTCATAATCGATTGATAGTAATGCAATTAAAGCATTTTCACCTTTTAGATCTTTTTAACAATGTTACCAAAATGTATCTTTACGTCGTCTGTGATACATTCTACTCTATATTGTCTCTCAAAAAAGGGTCAACACCTTGTACGTATGTAGATTAACGGTTAATCAATAAACTTCGGAGTATCCATGAAAAGAATTAGAAAAACTAATGGCCATACATGGCGTTTTTTCAGAGCTGGTGGTTTTGATCAGGTTCGACTTGATTCTGTTCAGGATTTAATTGAGCTTAAAAACCTTGACCAGAAATTATGGGTTGCTCTTGCATGTCCGATTGACAATGTGCATTTTGACAGACGAACATTGTCACTGATCGATAGTGATGCTGATGGTCGAATTCGCCCGGGAGAACTGCTTGCTGCGATCAGTTGGACTATACCATTACTTAAAAATCCGGAAGATATTATCAAGGGATTATCGGACTTTTCTCTTGAATCAATTAATGATGCTACCACTGAGGGTAAACAACTTATTGACGCAATGAAACATACCCTTACTGCGTTAGGAAAAAGTGAACAGGACCATCTCAGTATTGCTGATCTTGAGTCGCTTGAAAAAACACTCTCCGAAAAGCCATTCAACGGTGATGGTATTATTACCGAGGATAATGCATCAGATGATCCATCACGGAAAGTAATCAGTGAGATACTTGCATCACAGGGTCCTCTTACAGACCGCAGCGGAAAACCGGGAATTAACAAAGAAAAAATTGACACATTTTTCAACCTGGCAGAAGCATTTCTCGACTGGCATGAAGCATTGCAGAAAGATCCGTCATTATGTCCATCAGGTGACAAAACTCAGGATGCTGCGCAGGCGATTTCTGCAGTTGAGGCAAAAATTAATGATTACTTTGCACGCTGTGCAATTGCATCATTTGACCAAAAGGCTACGTCGTTTCTTAACGGGTGCGAAAAACAGTACGAGCAGATCGGTACAATGAATCTTTCGCTTGAAAATAGCGAAATTGCAGACCTGCCGCTGAGTACGATTATCCCGAAAGAACCGCTGCGTTTTGGTGACAATATCAATCCCGCCTGGAGCGAAAAAATCAGTCAATTCAGGAAACTTGTTGTAAATCCGGTTCTGGGAACAGATAAAGAATCCATTACCGAAGCGCAATGGCGGCAGCTCTGTGCAACATTTGCCCCATGGAACGCATGGCAGCAGAAAAAACCTACCACAATTTTTGACTCTACCGGTTTTGGTCATGTAAAGGAACTTCTCGCAAGTCCGATCCGCAAACAACTAATGGATCTTATCGGTAAGGATACACTGGAAACCAGTACCTTTGCATCCCTGATTAACCTTGAAAAACTGGCCCGTTTCCGCAGAGATCTTCATTCGCTTTGTGTAAACTTTGTTAACTTCAAGGACTTTTATTCAACAGGTGATTCTGCAGTCTTTCAAGCCGGAACACTTTACCTCGATCAGCGCAGTTGCAAGCTCTGTATCAAGGTTGATGATCCCAATAAGCATGCAGGTATGGCTGCAATGGCCGGAACATTCCTCGTTTATTGCGAATGTAAACGGCCCGGCGGTGCTAAAATGACCATCGTTGCTGCTTTTTCAAATGGTGATTCTGAAAACCTGCTTGTCGGTCGTAATGGTATATTCTATGACCGCTCCGGGCTTGACTGGGATGCAACAATTATCAAAATTATCGAAAATCCGATCAGTCTGCGTCAGGCATTCTGGCTGCCCTACAAAAACCTTGTTCGCATGATTGAAACACAGGTTGCAAAACGGGCGACTGCTGCATCAGAACAATCAACCGCAAAAATGGAAAAAGTAGCTGTAGCAACCGCCAATGTGGACACGACCAAACCTCCGGCATCACCTCCACCTCCGAAAAAACTTGATATCGGTATCGTTGCAGCACTTGGTGTGGCAGCCGGAGCACTTGGTACATTCATCGCAACCGGTCTCGGATTTCTCTCCGGAATCATTAAACTCGGACCATTCGCAATTCTTGGTGCACTCGCAGGAATACTATTGATAATCAGCGGGCCATCACTTATTCTCGCGTATATTAAATTGCGCAAACGCAACCTTGGACCAATTCTTGACGCAAGTGGATGGGCTATAAATGCCAAGGCGAAGATCAACGTGCCTTTTGGTGTAATGCTTACCAATATCGCACTACTCCCACCAGGTTCACAGCGTGATCTGAAAGATCCCTACGCAGAGAAAAAATCACCCTGGCCAAAAGTGATTATTTTTGCGATTCTGCTCTATCTCGCCTATTTCGCACTTGACAAAATAGGGTATATCAATAAATGGAGTGATGGCCGTATCGGGCACAAGGTAATTGCAAAGGAGATTACACTGCCGGAAACAAAATAATAACGTTCATTACTATCGTTTTGCAGTATAGACATTATATAGACAAAATAGCATCAATATGCAAACAAGGAGAAATTGTGACAAAATCGTTTAGAGCAGCAATAATTACTGCTGGTATGTGCTGCTCAGTTGCATTTGCAACAGAACCATGGAAGCTTGACATTAATGCAAATCTTACTATGACACTTAATTCCTACAGTGACAGCTGGGCGGGTGGTGATGCCGGTTCGTTTACCTGGAACTCACAGTTTATGGGTAGTGCGGAACGTCAGTTAACAGAGAAAATGAATACCAAAACAACCCTGAAACTACAGTTTGGCCAAACTAAACTTCAGGATAAAACGACAAAACACTGGAGTTCACCAAAGAAATCATCCGACCTTATCGATCTTGAAGAACTATTTCGTTTCACGCTGGGAGCATGGGTTGATCCATTTATCAGCGTGCGTGGAATCAGTCAGTTTCTTGATGAAAGAGATACACTGCAGACCCGCTATTGTAATCCATGGGATATCACAGAAGCGGCAGGTATAAGCAAAACCCTGAAAAAGACGGAGCAGATTGAATGGGCATCGCGCCTGGGTATTGCTGCACGTCAGCTTATTGATCGTGAAAGACTTGACATTGTCACCGGAAAACGCGAAACAGATATCACCTACGATGGCGGTCTGGAATTCAATATGGATTGTAAAGTGACAAATAAGGAGAAATGGATTTCGTTTATCAGCGCCCTTAAAATCTATGAAGCACTGTTGAGTTCAAAAGCCGATGAGCTCAAAGGAACTGCAAACGAAGACGACTGGCGTTATCCTCATGTAAAGTTCGAAAATACGCTGTCATTGACATTCGCAAAATACCTGATGTTCAGCCTGTCGGTGTACGCCTATTACGATAAAGATATTGATGATGATGTCCGGCTCAAGGAAACACTTTCGGCCGGGTTGACCTATATCTTTTCAAAGAAATAATAATGAGAAAACATTTATTAATAATACTTATCAGAAGTCATTTCCCCCTTTTAAGAAAGGTTTTATTATGACTCGGAATTTCATTTTTACTGCAATTGCGACAATGTCGCTTGTGTCATCTGCGTTTTGCGCAAACACAATAAGCTCAGGAGGATTGAGCGGTATAGTCAGAACACAATCAGCTGATCCGCTTGGCAAGGATATTGTCAATATCGGAGGGGCTCTCGAGTATAGCAGAGAGTGGGACTATATCAGTTCAGTTGATGCGTCACGGGGTGGCAGTCCGTCACTTCTATCCGGTGTTGGATATGTCGGATACGGTCTGTTAAATAATCTTGATCTTGGACTATGCCTTCCGGCATATTACGATCGTCCGAAATTCGGCAATATAAATGCAAAAGGTGTAGGTGATCTGGAATTTTCAATGAAGCTTTCAGGGTTTTTGCTCAAAGGTGAAGACCGCGTTTTTACAACAGCATACTACCTTGGACTGAAATTTCCTACCGGTGATGAAACCAGTGGATTCTTTCCTCGTCATGCGTATTATGGCAGTGAAGGTAACTGGTCATCAGGCAGAACAATTGTCAGTCCGATGGTTATGGCAACCATTCATTTTGACAGATTGCGTTCACCGGCACCGATTCGTCTTCACTTTAACATTGGCGGAGCATTCAATGCACCTGAAGACAATAACGCGGTAACAGCAGCCTTTGGAGTAGAAGTGATTCCTGCAGACTGGATCACCTTTTTTACCGAAATCAGCATGGAAGAACGTTTTGTTACTATTCATAAAGAGCATCCATTCTCAGATCTTATCAATGACCCTGTTTACATTACACCGGGTGTCAAGTTAACACACAAGAAAAGCGGTCTTTACTTTATGCTAGCAGGAGATATCGGCATTTCTGAATCGGATCATGCATATTCGCATGTCAGTTATACCGAAACCGGGAAAACAGTCAGACATCAGGCCAATCTGTTGTACAACATTATGTTTGCACTTGGATGGCAGAAACCGGCACCGGTAAAAATTGTTGATACCGATAATGATGGCGTCCTTGATTCACTTGACAAATGCCCGACTGTAGCCGGCATTCCTGAAAACAACGGATGTCCTGATGTCGATAGTGACAATGATGGTATTGTTGACAGACTTGACAAATGTGTAAACGAAGCAGAAGACAAAGACGGTTTCCAGGATGAAGATGGATGCCCGGACAGAGATAATGATGGTGACGGAATACCTGATAGTGCAGACAAATGTCCGGATAAGGTAGGAGTTGCTGCCAACAATGGTTGTCCTGATGTAGACAGTGACAGCGATGGCATTCCGGATCGTCTTGACAAGTGTCCAAATCAGGCAGAGGATATTGACGGATTTCAGGATGATGACGGATGCCCGGATCTTGATAACGATGGAGATGGCATTCTTGATTCACTTGACAAATGTCCAAACAATCCGGGTGTTGCAGAAAATCAGGGTTGCCCGAAGACTAAAGAAATCGCACGTGGCGCATTGATCCTTAAGGGTGTTAATTTTCAAAGCGGTAAATCAGTTCTGCTTGCAGGTTCTTACAAAGTACTTGACGAAATGGCAGAATCACTTCGTGAATGGCCTGAAGTCACCCTTGAGATTCAGGGACATACCGATAACACCGGAAATGCAGCAATCAACCTTACACTGTCTCAGGCACGTGCAGAAACCGTTCGTCAGTACTTAATTGACAAAGGTATCTCATCAGATCGCCTGACAGCAGTTGGTTACGGTCAGGATCGGCCAATCGCTGATAACAAGACCTCGACTGGAAGAGCACAGAACAGACGCGTTGAGATCAACAGGTTGAGATAAATTTCTCCCCGTAAAGACACTTTTGTGTCTTTACGGATACCATACCGCACACTAACCGGTGCGGTTTTTCTTTTTTATACAGACCATAATGCATTCTGCTGACTGATACTACGCTGATCTGCACCCAAAACAGTATAAACTCGTTGTAAAAAAATCACAATCAGAACAATACTGCAAGGATATTGTAAACCAATGTTATCATATAACATGCAACGCCAGGCCCATTCACGTACGATTGAAATTATAACTTGAAATAAACTTTTTTTTTGTGTACAATTGTCTGCTTCAGTATTATAATTCTGATAACCACGGTTAACCGTTACATACAACTCTGTTGGAGAAACTCGCGGGCACTATCAGCTATCCGTCAATTTACGTTTGTCTGCCATTTATCGCGGTCAACGAAGAAAGGTGTATGGCATCGTGCAGAAACTTACACTTTATCAGAAGATGATACTCGGTGGGATTATTGCCATTGTAATTCCTTTGTTTTTTATGGGAACTGTAGTTGTTTCGCGCCTGTCAAGTTCGCTTGTGGATATTTTCAGCAAAGAATCTGTATTAATCTCGAAAAATATGGCAACGATTTTCACCACGACTATTGAGCGTGAGATAGTGTATGTATCAGCACTTGCGGTTGACAGAAACCTGATTGATTTGATGTCTCAAAAAAAATATGCTGCAGCAATGGAATTTCTGAAAGCCTCCCATAAAAGAGTCAAGCAAGATTCACTTGGGTTTCTCATAATCGATACGGACGGAATTATGAGGGCGGATATCTCCAGCGATTCGCTATATATCGACATCTCCGATCGCCATTACTTTCAACAGGCAAAAAATGGTTCGATAGGGATACAAGGTCCCATTATTGCGCGTCAGGACACAAAAAGGCAACTAATGGTAATAGCCTCTCCGTTATATATGAAGAAAGAGTTCGTGGGGGTACTGGGAATTGCACTGGATATGCGGTATCTCGTGGCGACAGCCTCTTCAGTCAACAATGGTAAAACCGGATATGTGTATGTAGTTAACAACGAAGGATATGCTGTTATACATCCGCAAAGAGAGATAAGCTTCAATGATAACATTTACCAGCAAAAAGGGATGGAAAGCATTACCGTAAAATTAAAAAATAATGAAACCGGATCAACAGCGTATACATACAAGGGAGTCAGGAAACTTGCGGGGTTTACCCATCTGAAACTGACAGACTGGAACATAGTGTATTGCCAGAACCGCGACGAAATATTAATGCCGCTTAAAGCCATAAAAAACTTTGTTCTGCTAAGCGGATTTCTGTTTCTTGCGTTTGCCATTGCAATTATTATGACTGTTGCGTTCAAAATAAGCATGCCGGCACAAAAGTCAATAGATCAGTTTCAAAAGCTTCTTGAGCACTCAGAATATGCAATTCTTATTATCGGGGCTAACCGAAAGATATTACATGTAAATCCTGCAGCAGAGAAGATGCTGGGAAGAAGCAGCAAGGAGATTACAGGCACCAATCCCGCACTTGACAATACAAATAACACGCCACCCGAGACAATCTGGGGGGAACTGAAATCCGGCCGGATCTGGTCAGGAAATGTTGTTGTCAATCCTAACGATCCCGATTCATTGACACTTGCAGTGACAATCATACCGGTTACCGATGTTTCGGGAAATATCGAAAGTTTTCTTGAGGTTGCGCGCGATATCACCCAGGAACTCAAAATGCAGTCCAGGCTTGCACAGTCTCAGAAAATGGAAGCACTTGGTACTATCGCAGGGGGAATTGCCCATGATTTTAACAATATTCTTTCTGCAATTTTTGCTTATACAGAATTTTCGCTGGATGTTCCCGGAAATCCTCCCGAGACACAGAAAAACCTCAAATTATTATTAACAGCTTCGGAACGGGCAAGTGATCTGGTTAATCAAATATTGACGTTTAGCAGGAAAGTCGCCCAGGAATTACGCCCTCTTGCTCCACGGCTGATTATCAAAGAGGCTGTCAGGATGCTTCGCAGTACTATTCCTGCGGAGATTGAGCTTCGTACGTCCATTGTCAGTGATGCGATGATCATGGCGGATCCTGTGCAGATCCATCAGCTCGTGGTAAATATCTGCACCAATGCCGCACATGCAATTAAACCGAATGCCGGAACCATTGACGTAACGCTTGAAGACCTGATTGTTGATGAGGAGTTTGCACACATACATCCCGGTATCAAACCGGGAAATCATATCCAGCTTAAAATCTCCGATTCGGGAAAAGGAATGGAACAGGAGGTTGTTGATCGGATTTTTGAACCGTTTTTTACAACAAAACCGGCTGGAGAAGGTACCGGACTGGGACTATCAGTAGTTCATGGCCTCGTAAAAAAGCTCGGAGGCATCATTACGGTATACAGCAAGCCCGGTGAAGGTACCTCATTTAATATCATCATTCCGGCGATTCCTATGCAACCACAGGAAAACGGTGTATCTGAGGCAGTTTGCATTGGTGGAACTGAAAGAATTCTTCTTATCGATGATGAGCAAACTATTGTTGAACCGATTGCAAAGATTCTGACAAACCTTGGATATCATGTGTCGATGTTTACCGATTGTGTCAAGGCACT